>JAOUFJ010000005.1 GCA_029858255.1 candidate division WOR-3 bacterium
AACGATACCGTCTGAACCGCAAAACTCATGGAGATCAGTAACGCTAATAAACACATCACCTTCTGCATACTACCCCCTTATAAAAGATGGTTGTTCGGTCTACAGTATCGAAATACGTATCGTCCCACGGTTTGGTCTACCGAAACCGTATACCGATGAATGAATCGCATTTCGCAACCGATAACCTTAACCATCACTTTTTCGAATATCTTGCTGCGTCGTGAACGAAATCGTATAAAAATACATTTTAAAAAGATCATTCGGGGCTAATATTAATCAAATTAGCTAATATTATTCTTAGCCCTGCAATACATTCTATCACATAATTCTATATATAGGGAAAGGGTTGTCAACCGACAAAGATGGGTAATGGGTAAATGGCTACGATGCCCGTTTCGTATAGTGGTAACTTCCTGCGGTATGAAACCGAGACCATGTTTCGACAACGTACCGCTTTTCGAAACCGAATGACGCAGACAAATAGAATATCAGAAGTTGAAAGGATATGAAGTTGAGAATTAACGACAGTAACGGGATTAGCGAAAATAACGAAACTAACGGAAATAGCGAGATTAGCGAAATTAGCGGTATTAACGCGAATAACGAAAATAACGTTTCTATTTGGTCTTTGGTTGTTAGGGTGGGGCCGGGCTGCTGTATTCTAGCATCCCAACCCCAACCCTTAGACGATTATTTGTTACTTGAGTAGCACGGTCTTCTGTACATCCTGGTAGTCATCGGTGTCGAGACGGACAAAATAAACACCAGCCGGCACCTTACGGCCCAGATCATCACAACCATCCCACTGCACCGTATAATAACCCGCCGCCTGCATACCATCGGCAAAAGTCCGCACTAAACGACCCGCCGCATCATACATCACCAGCTCAACCACCGCCTCACGCGCCAACTGATAACGAATACTCATCACCCGCAACACCGGATTCGGATAGACCGCAGCTAACGCCGTCCGTAAAGGCACACCCGCTAACTCCATACCTTCCTCAACACCCGGCATCACCGTAATCCCAAAAAAGTGCATGATCGAATCCAATAACACCGCCCGCGTCGACGGCACCGCACCATCCACTAACATCCCTAACTCAAACGACGTCCCAACCGTCCGATACGTACCCGCATCATTGGCCACCCCACAATTGTAGTTGTTGTTACCATCCCGGAAAACCAGAAAACCACTACCCGTCGGATTGATATGATCCATCCAGTTGTTCTCACCCGCATAATTGAAATTCATCCCGGCCGTAAAAGTACCCGCCTCACCAAGCACCGGCCCCATATCATCACTACCATCCGAAATCGCACTGATACCAAACAACGGACAGAAATTATAACCACCACCCAGCGGATCATAATACCAAACATCACCACCCTCAAGATACATCCGACCACCCTGAGTCTGGAGATAATTCACTAACGCGGCCGCCTCGGCACTGCCGCTGTTGATCACAAAATTGCTGGCATAAATACCAACACAAACAAAAACCGACTGGTATAAGATCAAATCCGGCGCCAACGACCCACCAATATCACCGGTATAACCCAAACCATCCAGGATCGAATACATGTTCTGACCCGGGGTCGGCGTCGGATCCGGATTCCAAATGTAGTAATGCTTCTTACCGATCACCAAACTGAACTCCAGGGTGTCAACATAAACCCCCGAAGTGATGACGACCTGAAAATCAGCCGCGGTCCCGATCGGCGTCAAACTGTCCGCCGTGATCGTATACGGATCCGCACTGTTGTTCGAAGTATCCCCCGGCGCAACATCGTCAAAGATACCGACATTGTCATTTATCGTGACAAAACCTGAGGTTGTCATTAGCAGAGAAGTAACGTTGCTGGCAGCTGCGCCACCTTCGTTCTCGATGGTCACGACAATGTCGACCGTTTCACCCGGATCCACTATCCCGTTGCCGCCATCGATGACCGTGGCACTCTGATAGGTCAAAACCGGCGCGTAGACCGTGACCGCCGGGTATGAAGTGAACATACTGTCATTGGTGTCACAGAAGTTTAGTGTGAAGTTGATCGTGTGGCCATTCGGGCAGCATGGAATAATACTGAAGTTGTAGTAAGGATTCGAGAGTATCGAATCATCCTGCGCAATATTGCCATACCAGCTCGAATCGGTTGTCAGAACAGCGCACGTATCGGAGACTTCGAGCATGCCGTAAACGCTCTGGGCAGTACCGATGCCTACATTCTTCGCCCAGATGCCTAAGTCAATCGTTTCTCCGGGATTGACAATACCGTCGCCATTTCCACCTGTCGCGTCGTCAACTATACTTCCGATATATGTCACATAAGGATAAGTACTTGATACGATCGGGACATCTGCAGCATAGCGATAATGGTTTGCCTTTGTTACCGTGACGATCATTGTATTTCCAGGATTCTGAGAAGGAATGGTGATCGCTTGTGGTGTGCCGGTTCCTTCCTCGACCGCGATGATCTCGCCGTTTACTGTCAGGGCGATTACTGAACTATCATCTGCCGTCACGGTGAAGGATGTGACACCTCCTGCCAGCGTAGGTGCATGAGCGACCGTCAGGTTTTGTGGTATTTCGGAGTAGAGGACGGAGAAGGCGTCGCCGTGGTGGTGGAAGAGATGGTAAGTGACGGTTTTAGAACTGGTGTTGTAGGGCCAGTTCGACTGCTGGAGGAAGTATTTACCCGAGGTCATGGCCATGCAAGGCAACAGGTCAGGCTGTCCGATCGGAATCTGCGGACCCATCACCGGATACGCCGGCATGAAATCAGGCCAGAGACAATCATACGAGCCCCAAACATAGGTATCATTGACAAATGAATACGAGATCTCACTCGCCGCGTTCAAACCCATCGCACCATACTGAATCCTGTGAAACTTCTCGGTGAAACACTCGCTCGACCAGATATATTTGCCGGTCAAACAGTTGCTCGAATTGACAAACGTGTACATCGTGTTGGTCAAACTGCTGAGATTGGAATTCGTATACGACGGCTCACCCCAACCGGTCTCCATACCATGATCACGATGCTGCAGCAGGAAACAACCCGAATTGATCGCATTGGTGATACCGGTCGCCGAACCATTATTCCACCAGGAAGCATCATAAGGATTGGTGTCCGGGATATAACCCAAACCAGCCGTGCCAAAATAGGCAACGATCATATAGGTGTTGGAATTCGATGACCAGGGACCACCAACCGTCGGCGTACCCAGATAGACCGCGTACTGCCGGGCCGGATCCTTGCCCTGCTCATTGATAAAATAACCACGAATGATCTCACCGCAAAGCTGGAACCAACGTTCGGTCTGCCAGCCAACCGCCATCAAGGGATTGTTGTAGAAGTTGGCCGCAGTGTAAGGTTGACGCTCGTAGCTCAAAAACTTGTTGATCATCGTGCTCAACTGCGACTCGGATTGCGCACAGATCCGGGCATGATGCATGTCCGGCATATGATCGCTGTTGACATCCGCATACATGTTGTCCGAAGCAACCCCGCTTCCGTACATTTGCGTGGTGATGCCATACAGGTCGCCGGACGAAGGATAATCAGATAAGAGCAGGAAAGCCGCCGGCGCCGGATCCCAGGTCGCATAAGCAGTGTTCAGAAAACTTTCGATCGCACTCGCCGAACTGCCACCGACCTCGGTCAAGGTAAACACCTCGCAACTGATCCCCTGCAACTTACGCCAGGCCTTGATCGTATCTGCCCAAGCCTCAAAGACCGGATCATCCGGGATAATGATCACATACTCCCAACCATCCCGGGCATTCACTCGCTCCGGCGCATAAAAATCAATCGGCGGCAATGACGCATAATTCAATAGATGACCCTGCAAGATCGGCTCCCAAAACCGACTGCGTAAACGATCCTCACCAAACCGACCATTACCACCAACAAAATCAAGGCGAAAACGCAAATCCTTGTATACCACTAACTCCTTAGTCACCGGATTGTACTGAAACGGCGTCACATTCATGATCACCACATCAACGCCACGGATCTGCATCGGCTCACTGACCAAGACCGGCGAGGCCGGGAAATAAGCATCCCGACCGTAAACCGCTAAATCCTTCTCATAACGCAACGGCTTATCATCGGTCTCCAAAGGAATATTCGGCGCCGGCAAGACCTCAACTCCATGGTAAACCTCGGTCCGATAATCCAATAACACAACCTCAGCCCGCGCACCCTGCGGGATCGCGACATAACGCGTCGCACCACCCAAACTGGGCGCCCCCGCCTGAGGAATATAAACCGAAGCCAAACCATAACTCTGCATCGGCACCCCATCAAGCTCCATATCCTCGATCAACATCTCATGAAGACTGAAAACAATCTCCAACCCAGCCCGCGTCTCAGACACCACGTTGAACTGAGGATACTCACCCCAACTACCCTCAAACGATACCGTCTGAACCGCCATAGCCATGGAGATCAATAAAACTAATGAACACATCACCTTCTGCATCTTACCTCCTTGGAAAAGATGGTAATTGGGTTGGGGTTTGGACGCTAGAAACGATATGGAGTCCAGCATCCTAACCCTGACCCTCAGACCATTAGTTGTTATTTCAAAAGAACTGTCTTCTGCACGCTCTGATAATTTTCGGCAGAGAATTTAATAAAATACACACCGGCCGGCACCTTGCGACCACGGTCATCAAAACCATGCCAGTTGACCGTGTAATAACCAGGCTCTCTGGATCCGTCGGCCAGCGTTGAAATCAAACGGCCTGCAGCATCATAAACGCGTAAACTTATATTACCCTGCGAAGCGACCTGGTAGGAAATCGACATGCTTCTCATGAACGGGTTTGGATGAAGCGTCATCATCTGTGTGCGGGTAGGTAAAATCCCTGATTTGCCGTATTCTTCGACTCCGGGTGTCGGTGCTATCGTCGTGTACAGTATCGCGAATGCGTCGGTGATCTCTACGGCCAGACTATCATAGTTGTTGTTGTAATTGTACTGAATACCTACTGTCTGCGGTTCATTTTCGATGCCTATGGTGACACTCGTAGATAGTTGCAGAGCGGTCAGGTACTGCACCAGTATTTCACCGTCTCCAGTCGGCGTCGGATTATACACAGGATCGTACAGGATTATCTCGAAGGTCTCGTGGTGGCCGAGTGTTGGGTAATGCTCGATCATGTAGAATTCGACGATGAATCTGTGGTTTGCCGCGTCGTAGTAATAATAGATGTCGCCCGGCTGTCCTGTCGTGCCCGGTTCCAGATAATCCCAGATGCCCGCGATCATTGACGGCGGACCATCGATGTTGGGAATACTGGTGTTTGAGAAATCATAGGAATCTGTCGAATCCATGGAGATCCATCCGTTTGAGCATATCGATATCCGGTTGTAGTCATTTCCGTAGAAACGGAAAGTGAAAGGAAGATCAACGACAGCAGTCTGATTGCGGATCAGATCAAGTGAGACACCGGCGTTCGCAGTCTGTGTTGAGTCGATCGCAAACCAGCTGTAGGCAGGTGATTGGGCATGCGGACCGCCTGAATAGAACGCGTAGTAATAGTTCGTGTCGGTTGGCACAGAGCGACCGACGCGTATAGAAAAATCAAAGGTATCTGCGCATACACCAGCCTGAACGGCAACCGTGAAATTAACCAGTGTACCAAACGGAATACTGCTGGCGGCATAGACCGTGAACGGATCCGAACTGTTGGATCCGGTATTGCCGATGCCAATCGTGCCAAAACTGCCGCTATTGTCGGTAATACTGATACCTGACGAACTACTGCTTAGTGTCGCAGTCACATTTTCCGCATCCGCGCCACCTTCATTCAGTACCGTCACTACAAGGTCAGCGGTTTCGCTCGGGTCGAGAATGCCGTTGTTCCATGCACCACCTACCACACTCACGGATTGGTAAGTCAACATCGGGGCGTAAACCGTGAATGAGGGGTTGTACGTCCATGTGCTGTCATTAGTATCATGTATTTCAAGGGCGCACTCTATTGTGTAGCCATTCGCGCAGTTATTCGCTATCGTGAATGAATAGTCCGGCGTTGAGCGGGCAGAATCGAATTCGGCAATCGTGCCATACCAGCTTGAATCGGCCGTTATGTTGATATACGGGTCAGAGCTGTTCAGTAAACCCTGGACTGACTGAAGGGTCTGGGGTCCCATATTCTTTAGATAAACGCCGTAGCCGATCGTCTCGCCTGGGTTTATCTGGCCATTACTTCCGGCACCAGTAAGTAGTGTGGAAGCAACAGTGGGAAATCCGTAACTTGTCGGTACAACCGGGAGGTCAGCTTCATAACGATAGTAGTTGAATTTTGTTATGGTAACCTTTACCACAGAACCCGCAGGCTGAGACGCGATGGAAATGTTGACTGGCGCGCCAGTTCCTTCGGCCACGCCAATGATCTCGCCATCCACGGTCAACGCGATTATCGCACTGTCATCAGCCGTCACCTGAAAACTCGTCGCGGATGTGAGTATTCTTGGTGCATGGCTGACCGCAAGTGAAGTTGGGATCTCGGAATAAATCACATTAAAGGCGTCTCCATTATGATGGAACAGGTGGTAAGTGATCGTCTTCACCGATGGGCTCGAGGGCCAGTTTGACTGCTGCAAGAAGTATTTGCCCGAGGTCATTGCCATGCAAGGCCTCAGATTACTATAGCCCAGCACCTCGGTTCCGTACAACGGATAAGCCGGCATGAATTGAGGCCACATTGCATCGTACGAACCCCACACATAAGTGTCATTGACAAAAGAATAGCTCACTTCGGTAGCCGCATTGAGCCCAAGCGCGCCATGCTCCATGCGATGGAATGCTTCAGCAAAGCACGGGTTCGGTATCGTATAATTACCAGTGCAGCAATTGCTCGAATTAACGAATACATACATGTCATTGGTCAGTCCGCTAAGGTGACTAACGCCGTAATCCGGTTCACCCCAACCATACTCATAGCCATGGTCGCGGTGCTGCAGCAGGAATGCACCTGAATTGATCGCTGCGTTTATGCCGGGTGCCGAGCCGCCGCTCCACCAGTTGGCATCATATGGGTTGTACGTAGCAGGCAGCCAGCCGAGGTTATAGAAATAGCTTACCACGGTTCCCGTATTGGCGGCGGTTGACCAGGGTCCACCGACAACGGGCGTACCTGAATAAATTGCATACTCGCGCACCGGGTTTTTGCCCAGTCCATTGATCATAAATCCGCGCACTACCTCGCTGCATAGTTGGAACCACCGTTCGGTTTGCCAACCACACGCCATTAAGGGCTCGTCATAGAAATTCGCCGCGGTGTAGGGGTTACGTTCGTAACTCAGGAATTTATTGATCATCGTGCTCAGATGCGTTTCGTTCTGTGCGGTGATACGTGCGTGATGCATATCTGGCAAGTGATTACCGTCGACGTCAGCATAAATGTTGTCAGAAGCGCAGGGACCGGGGTAGCCAGTATACATAGGCGCCAGTATGCCGTACGTTTCACCCGAACTGGGATAGTCAGATAGCAGTAAGAAAGCGACCGGTGCCGGGTTCCAAGTAGCGTACGCTGTGTTCAAGAAACTCTCGATCGCTGTAGTAGAACTGCCGCCTACTTCAGTAAGAGTGAATACTTCGCATGAAATGCCCTGCTGCTTGCGGAACAACTTGATAGTATCTGCCCATGCCTCAAATACCGGATCGTCCGGTACGATTATTATATATTCCCAGCCGTCGCGCGCATTGACTCGTTCTGGCGCGTAGAAATCGATCTTGGGCAGGGAACCGTAATTTATCAAGTGCCCCTGGAGGAGAGGTTCCCAGAAGCGACTGCGCAAGCGGTCATCGCCAAAGTGTCCGTTACCTCCGATGAAATCAACCTTCACTCTGATGTCTTTGTAGACTATCAATTCTTTTGTTACGGGATTATACTGGAACGGCGTAATCCCTAACGATACTACATCCACACCTCTGATCTTTTCCGGCGGCGAGAGAATCACCGGTGATTCAGGATACAGAGCATTACGGTTGTAGATCGTCGTATTCTTCTCATATCGAAGCGGTGAATCATCGTTTTCACTCGGGATGTTTGGCGCCGGTACAACATCGACATTGTGATAAACTTCGGTACGAGAGTTGATGATGGTGAATTGCGCCCTGGCACCCTGGGGAATAGCGATATAGCGTGCCGTGCCCGACAGGTTCGGGGCGCCTTCATCATTGAAAAGGAAGATGCCGGGAACACCGAAGTTTTTCATCATCACACCGTCGACCTCGATGTCTTCGATCACCAATTCACGAATACTAAATACTATTTCCATGCCAGATGGATTCTCTGAGACAACGTTGAAAAGGGGGTACTGTCCCCAGTTGTCCTCAAATGCTACTACTTCAGCCGCAGTGGCTATGCTGACCATTGCAACCATTAAGATCATAAAGCCTTTCATCAAACCTCCTTCAAACAATATAGTTATTGGGTTAAGGTTGGGATGCTGGAGAAAAATCCACATCCCAAATCCTCAGCCCATCTCTCTTTTAATAAAATACCGTATTCTGATTACATTCTGGCTGTGCAGCCCTCGCTAGAACATACCTCTTAAGTCTATTTAATCTATTATTCTACTTCCTCATTCTGATTTGTCAACACGTAAAAATATGGTTAGCGGGTTGGGGTTGAGAGGCTAGACGCTAACAACGGATATTTTGTATATAGTCCCAGCATCCCAACCCTTAGAACCATTTATTATTATCTCAAAAGCACGGCCTTCTTGACCTGGCGGGAATCAGCGGTCTCCAACCGGACAAAGTAGACACCGGCCGGCACCCGACGACCCTGCGCATCCAGACCACGCCAAACCACCGACGCGGGCTGCCCAACCACCGACAACTCGTCCGATAAATCACAAACCAACCGACCCGATATATCATAAACACTCAACCGACCACCAACCATACCCGCCGCTAACACATAATCAATCCGCAATAGACCAGTAAATGGATTCGGCACCACCTGCGCTAAGGACGTCCGCCAGACAACACCCGCCGACTTACCGTACTCCTCAACCCCTAAATAATCCGGCGGATAGGTCGTATACCGCACCGCAAACGAATCGGTCACCGCCCAAGCCCAGGCATGATACACCCCATCATAATAATACTCCAAACCAACCGTCTCAGCCGCATTCTCTAAACCAAAAGTCGCCCCAGGCTGCGCTAAACCAGTCAAATAATACACCATTACCTCACCATCACCAGTCGGCGTCGGATAATACAAAGGATCCAATAAAACCATCTGAAAGGTCTCCCGATCCCCAGTCGCCCCATAATGCGCCACATCATAAAACTCAACCATCCAACGATGATTCACATCATCATAATACTGATAAATATCACCCGCTAACGACGGATCCAAATCATCCCAAAACCCAGCCACCATCGCCCGCGGACCACCACTCGCCGGAATCCCCGTATTCGCACCAAACCGATAGGTCGAACTGCCTAACTCCAAAAACCCGTTCGAACATATCCCCACCGAACCGTAATCCGTCCCATAATACCGGAAGGTAAACGGCAATGTCACCGTCACCGTATCCGCATCCTCATTCGTAATCTCCGAAACGATCACCCCAGGCCCCGGCGGCGCTAAACCTAACCACGCAAACTCCGGCGCATACTCCTGCAAACCACCCGAATAATACGCATAATAATAACCCGTATCCGACGGCACCGGCTCACCAATCGCTAACTCAAACGGCAACGTATCCACATACAAACCCGCCACCACCACTAAATCACAATCCACCAACATCCCATACGGCGCACTCACACCCGCCGTCACCGTAAACGGATCCGAACTGTTGGCTATCGTATCACCGATTGTGATCTGACCGAAATTGCCTGAGTTATCAACTATCGTGATGTGCGAGGAATTGCTCATCAGGGTTGTACTGACATTCTGTGCAGGCGCGGCACCTCCATTGGTGAGTGTGATGACGAGATCCGCTGTTTCACCGGGTTCGAGTATACCGTTGCCATTGATGATCGTATATTCGCAAAAAGTGATACTGGGCAGAGGGTTAATGAAGACCTGAAGCGAGTAATCCCAATTGCCAGTGTTACATGCTACACTAAGATCAAAGTCCGTTTCGTATCCATTGGGTACCGAGCCCGCTGCTGACATCTTGAATGACATCTCGACGGTCTCTTGCGAAAGAACGTTTCCTATATAACAGCTGTCTTCCTGTAGAGTCACATAAGGACTGGTGTTGTTGATAAGCCCATAGGTATTCTTGGCCGTATCAACACCCATGTTGTAGATCTGAATGACCAGATCGACTTCCTCACCGCTCTCCCACAGCCCGTTTCCATTACCGCCCGGTGCAGTATCGACGATCCAGTAGTCAGGCATCGTCAAGTATGCCGTTGCCAGGGGACGGGCCATCAGTGAAAGAGCTGCCACCTGAGCTTTTACTACTTCCGTACAGAAAGCGTTGTTGTTGTAACCAGCGCCGATCGTATCACCGGGTTCGTGATAATAAGGATTTGCCAGCGGGCTGTCTTCGATGTTACATACCGCAAGATATCCGTTCTGCCAGAATGGATGGTGGTCAGAGTTTGCGGCAGAAGTGACCATTCTTTTCCTGGTGAGCAGGGTAGTATAAGAATCGGCCGCCGCAATGATGAAATCTGCAAATGGCTCGCACGGCGGGTTGGAGATTTTCGCAATAACTTCTAAACTCTCAGGTTGAGCATTAACATAGGCGATCATGTCGGCATTTAGAACGCCTAGAATACTGTCACCCTGAGAACGGGCGAGTGAAGCGTAGTAATAGCTTCCATATAAGCCAAATTCTTCACCGGAGAAAGCTATGTACCTTATGGAATATTCGAACTGATAATCGCGCATGACACGCATTGCTTCAATAACGCTGGCCGTGCCGCTCGCGTTGTCATCGGCACCTGGCGCAATGTTCGGCGAAAGGTAGGATGTCGCATCGAAATGTCCGCATATTACAGGGTAAATGCTGTCCGGGTACAATGTTCCGGTTTTTACACCGACCACGTTCGGCGCGTGTCCGGTTGTGTGGTACTGAAAGTAAACAGAATCACATCCGTAGTCGCTGAATTTGCTGGCAATGTAATCGGCAGCGGCATCGCATGAGTCATGGGTCGAGTATCTGGTGACAAAATCCTGTAAACGTTGGACGACACTGAGAACACTATCGGGATCGACCTGGTCGACGATCGTCTGCACAAGTGGGTTGTAGTAGAAACTCGTTGCCCGCTGGCCGCTCCTGACGATCGGCGTGAACATCAACCGGCTGATTTCCACTTTTTCCCTTATTAGTGCTTCCAGCATATCCGGCTTCATTTTGAGCAGATGCACCGAACCGTCGGTCATCAGAATTTCTCCATAGTCTGTTAGATCAAGGCGCTCGTCGGTTTTGTGTACAAGGTAATATCTTCCTTCCTCGGGGTCCTTTTCGATTATGGAGAATGAATATTGACGAAGTATATCGAGTTCATTATCGTCCACGATCAAGATAGCG
This sequence comes from candidate division WOR-3 bacterium, assembly GCA_029858255.1. Lineage (NCBI taxonomy): Bacteria > Pseudomonadati > Caldifarciminota > Caldifarciminota bacterium. Next base: position 11,527 of record JAOUFJ010000005.1, read on the forward strand.
GTATTGTCGAGTTCGGCGATCGGTCTCAGGCTATTTTCAAAAAGCGGGTCCAGTCTCTGCGCGTCCAGGTCGACCTTGACGAGATAGTCGGCTGCAAATGCTGCCGTCATGAATAGAAACCATACAATAAACAATTTTCTAATTAACATAAAAACCTCCTATGAAAGGTAGTTATTCGTTGTACGGTATCGACATGCGAAACGGAAAACGGTATCGTTCATCGAAACCGTCCTTCGACAACGAATCGCCCTTCGCAACCGACCACCGTCAACCAATATTTCATTAGTTATTGGGTTGAGATGCTGGAATCTTCAGACGAATCATGGTTAGCTTCCCTGCTTGAACCCAGAAAGTAACTTTCATTATCTCAGCAAAACAATTTTCTCATATTGTTCATGGACACCAGCGCTCAGTTTCGCGAAATAGACACCGGCCGGTAGTTCCTGACCACTGTTGTCGTATCCGTTCCAGTTGACTTCATGGATGCCAGCCTCATTGACGTCGGGCATAAGATTGCGAACAAGACGGCCGGCAGCATCGTAGATCTCAATATTGGCAATGGTTACGCCTGTGCCGTTCAGCTCTCCGGTTATCTGGAATCCGATCTTTGTCAACTGCCGGAATGGATTCGGCAGTACGTGGAAGCTTATGAATGAATGTGGTATTTCAACCAGTCGGTCGTCCGATATCCCTGTTGGATGCCCGGCATGAATTGCATCCAGGTCAAAACCTGCGTATTGTCCTCCTGTTATGTTCCCATCGTCGACGATTCGCAGATACCGCGCTTCAAACATACCTGCACTGGCGAGATCAAAACTCGCCGTGCCTGTATCTGAACCGCACGATAACCATGAACCGTTCCAATCATTACTTGCGTAAACTTGATAGCCTTCATCGGTTCCGTCATCTCCTTCGAATACGGTGAAATCGTCACCCGGTCCGTCGGTGATCAATGAATTCGGTGCCATGTCAAGAACGATATATCCCGATTGCCCCAGGGAAAACCACATGCTATCTGCGGGCCCGAGTGTATGTCGTGGTTGTGTTTTATTTCCCTGTTCGTCATGATTAGCGTAACGGTTCACGATGACTTTGAATGCATGGTGGTAAGTGGAATCGGGCAGGAGTAGGATGTCATCTATTGAAACGGTACTCTGAGGAGTCACGTTAACATCGCTAATTGTTTTCGGCGCGTAGCCGTTTGCCGAGACCCTTAATTTATATGATCCCGGCTCGACCATCTTGTGAAAATCGCCAAGCATTGGATCCGCATAAATATCGATGCGGTCTGGATCGGTGAATTCAATTCTCGCACACAGTAAAGAATCGGTGAGCGAATCTTTGACGGTGCCGGTGATTCCCCATCCAGCACACTCGCAGACCTCCATCAAAGCTTCACGGTTGGCAAAGCATATCTGGTCGATCGCCGTCGAAGACGAGGGTTCAAAGGTCTCTATGGTCCAGGCAAGGGCACCATTCGTTCCGATAGTGTAGTCCTGTAACGAGCCTGGTGTCTGATACCAGTCGTAACCGTTGATCGCCACGAGGTTTGCCGAAGTGGCGTATGTTTCGGACAACGTAATGATATGCTGGCTGTCTGCTGGGTCAGCCGGATGGTAATCCCAGGGGTAGTTGACGTACTGTGCGGACGAATGATAGTTATACTCAAGGGAAATGTTGTTCTCTTCGAGGTGCTGCATCATGACCTGGCTTTCGACCTGTGATGATGGCCCAGGGCTGCCGCCCCAGCCGTCCCAGAAATAACCGTAGTCCCGGTTCAGGTCGACGTAGTTTGCGTTACGGCGCGTATTTGCCACCTTGCCGTCCGGGTTGAGAGTCGGCAGGATCCAGATCTCGTTACTGTCGACCAAAGCGTGCACTTCGGGAAGAACTGAGTAGTTTGTGAGCAAATGCCTCAGGAAATATAGCGTTATCTCGGTTCCGATGTGCTCATCGCCGTGGATATTGCCGCCGAGTCTGATTTCTGGTTCATTCTCTTCGATCTGAGGATTGTCTGTAACCCGCATTGCCCAGATGGCCCGCCCTTGAACACTGAAACCGGCCGTGTCGAGGCGGCAGATATTTGAATATTCGCTGACGAATGAATCGAGCACCGCGTAAAGCTGTTCATATGTATGGTAAAAACCCCGCTGGAAAATGTCGTCTTTGTATGCCTGGTAATCATCGATCAGGACAACTACATCATAACCCGCGCGCCTGAGTAAGGCTATCTCACTGTCGTTTACGAGCGCCCTGGCAAAGTCATCACCGGCATCAACAATGGTCAGGCGATAATCACTCAGCGTGTAGATCATGTCGTGGGTTTGCAGCCCTATTTCAGCGAGTCTTATCGTTTCATTTCGTTCGGCGGATCCAATACTCAATAAAATCAAAGAAAATACTACTGACACGCGTAGTATGGACACAGATTTTCCTCCAACATATGGCTCTTGAATCTTGCTATTTTTATCGACATCGATACCGCTTAATGCAGTAGGATCGCCTTGCTCACTGTTTGTGCTGTAGCCCAATCCAGTTTGACAAAGTAGATACCACTTGGAACTGTTCTGCCTGAAGCATCCCGACCGTTCCAAGCAAGCGATGATGGATTTCCAGTTGCAGATAACTGGGCGGATAGGTCTCTGATCAGACGTCCTGCCGCGTCATAAATGCGCAAATGCGCAGCCTGAAGTTCTGCTTCACTGAGTGTGTAGTTGATTTGAAGCCGGTCAGTGAAGAGACTGTTCCCTAAGAATAGAGATGGAACGATTTTCTCTGGCTTTATTACTTCGTTTTGCTCGATGCCGGTCATGACTTCGGCGTAGACTAGACAGGAATAATCACCCCAGCCCCAGGTGGAGTTATAGCCGCGTACCAAGTAGTAGTATTCGCCGCTCGGGTGACCTACAAAATCATAAAGGGTGTCGGCGATATCTGACATGACAGTATCTACATCGTTGAATAGACAAGTTGGATAAATATCGTCGACATAGAAGCCAGTATTGAGCACTGCGCCATCGGTCATGGCACGGAACCTGATGTACACTGAACGTCCCACCCAGTTCTCAAGCGGGTAAGCTTTATGGATCCACCCGCCTGAATTTCCGTTAAACCTTGTGGTATCAAGATTAAACCACTCCTTTGTATTCTCGGAAACTTCTACCACGGCAACGTCATAATTCGTTTCGAGGTTATACCAGCACCAGAAGGTGACAGAATCGTCGTTGCTCACAAGAAGGGGATGGATACTCTGTACCGCATTGTTCATGTCGTTCACGCTGCCGGAAAAATAACTGTGCGTGCCTGAGTGCGCCTGGGTTGTCGACAGGGTGAATCCCTGAAGCAGCCACCGGTCTGTACCGGTCTCGAGGTCGTCTTCGATTATTGAAGGATCCGATAGTTCGAGCAACTCCCAGTACAGAGGGTTGTTGTGCTCGACGTTCCTGGGGTGCCAGGTAACTGAAAAGTCACTGGTCGTTTGACCGATCGGACAGATAGCGGGTGGCGGGACGACGCCTTCGGTCGCGATCATCAATGAGTCGGCAAATCCGGCCAGGTACTTTGCCGCTTTGAAGACCTGGCGCGAGATGAAATCAAGCTGGGTTTCATTCTGGTAGAAAGTTGTGCCGATCTCTGAACCGTAGAACAATGCTGAAAGCCCGGCCACGTAGTGATTGTAGCCATATACCCAGTCGCGCGTGTTACCGGCACTCGGATAGGGGTTATAATAGGACTGGCCGGGATCGTATGTTCCGCCATAGAGACCCTGCATCATACTCGCCATGTGATACCCTTTTTCATCGTAGAGTGTAGCATCCGGTGTGCCTTGCGGTTTGTATCCCCATGGATACATTACCTGCTCGCCATAGCTGTGTAATGAGAATCCAGTGGCGATCTTGTGTTCGCGTATGAAAGTGGTGTAAGCCCATATCTCGTCGCCGCTATAGGCAAACGCGCCGCAGAAGGTAGCATACGAGGGGTTATGCGTGAGTTGATCTTCGTCCGCCGCGCCCCAGTAACCGGCTATTTCACCGTCACACGCGCCGCCATAATTCCGGTTGGGGTCAGCGCCGATCGAACCGCCGAAAGGCTCGCGGTTCTTGCGCCATGAGAGTTGGGATGGGTAATCGTAGACATAACCGTCGACATTGATCAACGGGAAGCAGTAGATCTGTGTTCCGTTTATTATGTCAGTGATCTCGGCAACCTGTCCGTAGGAACGGATCATCGAATCGGCAAAGAAGAGCACGGCTTGAGGGGTCGCCCACTCTCGTGAATGATGGCACCCATCCAGCGTGAAACCAGGCTCGTCTTCTTCAAGTTGTGGGTTGTCCGATATTTTCACACCGTATATCCAGCGGCCTTCATAAGTCGTAAAAGGCAGTGAATCTAACATGCAAATGGATGGGTGGTCGAGGGCCATCTGCCTGAGTGAATCATTGATCTCAGCATAAGATAGGTAAGAACCTCGCACCTGGTCCTTTTCGTATTCGAGGCTGAGTACGGTGACTTCATAAGGCAGACCAGACGCAACGATTTTACTGAGCAGTGCGTGGTCGGCCACCAAATCGTACCATTCGCCATATCTACCGGCGGCGATATCCAAAGATTTTTTATCGATTCTTCCCAAATCATGCCATGAATTTGCATAGACCCGGACGATCATATCCTGGGCCATGGTAAGTGTCGACATCAAGAACATAATGGCAATGAGCCGTTTCATCAATAACCCCCTGTTTGCTTGATGTGATTGCGAACGGTATCAAGTGATGGGTCTGAATATCGGGGAATAGTCCTGGGTATTCAACTCAACTTGCATTCCGTTCCTTTATTATAATAACCAATTAAGCATTGTCAACTATTGATTTGGCCCATATTCTGCCTATAATTGTGGCGATGGAGCATCGCAATCCAGTCCCCACTGTAGATATTATCATCGAAATCACGCGTAGAATCGTTCTCATAGCGCGTAAGAATCCGCCGTACGGTTGGGCTCTGCCTGGTGGTTTCATTGATTATGGGGAATCGGCAGAGGATGCGGCGCGTCGTGAAGCCAAAGAAGAGACAGGGCTAGAACTCACGGGATTAAGACAATTTCACTGCTATTCAAACCCGAAACGTGACCCGCGGCATCATACAATATCAGTGGTCTTCGTGGCACAGGCAACCGGGCAGCCAATGGCGGGTGATGATGCGGCTCATTTGGGTTTATTCGACCAGAATACCTTGCCCGAAGAAATCGCCTTTGATCACCGCCGGATCCTGGAAGATTATTTCGAGAAGAAGTACTAGCATCATGAGATTACTACATACGGCTGACCTGCACTTGAAGAAAGGTGAGGATGAACGCTTCGACGTACTTGCGTGGTTAATTGGAAAAGCAGGCGAGATAGGGGTGGATTATTTCGTAATTGCGGGAGATCTCTTTGACTCTGACACCGATGCTACAGTGATGAGACAGAGATTGAGAGGGGTATTCGATTCGGCAAAATGCAAGTTCATTGTTATACCAGGCAACCACGATGAGCATTCATTCGGTGCGGACTTTGAATACGGCAAGAATGTTATTCAGCTGACCGACAAACCTTATCAGATCGTCGAGGCGGGTGACGTCAAGATTTGCGGCATACCCTATCAGCACAAAAGATTCAGTGAATGCATCAAAGACCTTCCGTCTGGGATTGATATCCTGATTGCACACGGTACCCTGTATGATCCATTATACATTTTCTCGTTGCTCGACGACCCCGAGACCGAATACATGCCGATGTTCCCGTCTGATCTTCGGAATATCGCACGATATGCTGCAATGGGCCACTTGCACGCAAGTTTTATCGAACTGACGTACGGGGGCACGCGTGTCATATATCCAGGTTCTCCGATCGCATTGGGTAAGAAATGCGAGGGCGAGCGTAGCTACTGTCTGGTAGAGATCGACGGCGACCGGGTCGAAATCAAAAAGTGTAGCGTGGAAAATGCACCCTACTGGGTCACCGGGGAATTCTTCGTATATCCGGAGGCAGAACAACGTATTCTGAGTGACATCGAGAAATTTCTTAATGGTATAGATGATCCAATGGTCATGCCGAATGTTGTAGCAACAGGCTATATTGCAGAGAAAGAGAAGGAATTTTTGGATGCTCTTGAATCCATACGCAAAAAGTACGAGAAGAAATTCAGGAAATTGGATTTAGCTTCACATATTCAATCGTGGGAAAAAGTGATCTCCAATCCGATCGTTCGGCGTTTTGTGGTCAAGACCGCTGACCTTGAAGATAGTATCCGTATGAAGGTGTTTGATATTTGTCTGCCGATTTTTGATAGAGTTTTGAAATGAAGATCAGGAGCATTCGCATCAGAAAATATGGGCCCATTCGGGAATTTACGATTGACCCGGGTTCTTTTGAGGTCATCTTTGGGCTAAACGAGGCGGGGAAGACGGCGCTGGTGGAGGTTCTGGCTCAGATTCTTTTCAAGAAAACAGCCGCAAATCTCAGATATGAAAAACCCGAACACACGGCTATCGAAGTAGAAGATGATGGTCATGCGTATAGTCTGCCGCAGAAGAAGGTCAATACGGAACTGCCTGCTGGTGATGTAGCGAATCTCATGTACGTGCAAGCTTCGGAATCAACTGTGTTCGGTTCGCGTGGCGAGACACAGCTCTGGGATGGAATAAAAACGATGCTCAGCAAAGTAGGCGCCGGTGTTACATTCACAAAACTTGACGAGTATATATTCGATGCCGTTGACCTTCAACCGGTAAAGGGGGAATGGAAACGTTCAAAACAGATCGCCATTGAAAACGAACTGCAGCGCAAGGAGGCGCTGGCCCTTTATATGAGAAAAATCGGTGAGGTTGGAAAGAAAGAATCCGAGTTGGCAAAATTGACCGCCAATAGTAATGTTATCAAAAGGCGAATTGAAGAGATCGATCAGTACAGGAAATATATGAGCTACTCCGAGCTGGTCAAATTGCATAATGCTTACAGGGAAACGAAGACCGTTGCTCAGGATTACGAACGCTATAAGTACGACTATCTCACAGAGTGGCAGAAACTTGATTTAGAGAGAAATGCCCGTTTAGGTGAGGGCAGAAAGGTGCAGGAGATCGAGGACGAGGTAAAACAACTCGAGCGGGATATTGTAGTTCTCCAGGGTGTCGACGAATACATCACCAAGGAAGGCCTGAAGAACTGTACCGGAAGGCGCGAGGCGCAGAGGAGTCAGCCTTCCATTGCCGTACCTTCGATCATCATGCTGCTTGCGATAGGCCTTGCGGCGCTCGGTATATTTAATCTCGTGCCGCTCGGGCCCACCTTGATCTTTCTTGCTGGAGCGGTTTCTCTATTCGCTTACGTACTTTATCGACGTCATGCAGTGCGGAGGGTCCTGGCGGACAGCCGGGAGTATTTGAAAAAAGCACAAAGCGTATTTCCTGAAATGCGTACCATAGATGAATTGCCCGATAGAATAGAAAAAAATCAGGAAGAGTTGATAACGAAGAGAACCCTGGTCGAAGAAAAAAGAAGAATAATCGAGCGCATGGCAATCGCGCGACCGGTTGATTTGATCGAAAAAGAAATATCTCTTTTGTGCACCAAGACAGGACTTGCAGAGCTGGGCGACCTCGAAGTTAAATTGACCGAGAAAAGAAAAATTGATGACGAATTGACTAGATTAGGAACGCGGCTCGCCGGGCTCCTGCAGGAAAATGATCCGAAGAAATGGGAAAGGATGATTAGTGAGCGGAAAGTCAAGCAACCCGCAGAAGAGCCCGACCTTTCAGCATATGGGGATCTCGTAGAAGAGCAGCAAATGACACAACGTCAAATTGACGGTCTGACCCGCGAAATAAGACTCTTCCGTGACGTGGAACAGGCGAGGGTCGATATAAGTGATGATCATGCTGCATTCGTTGAATTTGAGGAACTGGAGAGGAAATTAAGCGACTACGAACTGGAAAAAAAGGCGGCTTTTGCGGCACGGGAAATTCTCAGGGGTATGAGCGGAGAGCTCGATGAGTTCATACAAGACATCCTGCACGGGAAGGACAGTTTGAGTGAATACTTCCGTGCAGTGACCGACCGCTATGTGCGGGTGGTTGTCGAGAGCGAGAATTTTAAGGTAGAAGATAGATCAGGCAAAACTTATACTCTTGAGAGTCTCAGCAGTGGCACGCAGGACCAGTTGCTTATGTGTTTTCGCATGGCGGCATTGACAAAGGTATATTCAAAAGGTGCTTTTATGATTCTCGACGACGCATTCATCTTTGCAGATTGGCAGCGGAGAGAAAGGCTTGCCCGGCTGCTTAAGGATTTTGTCGAGAAGGGGAATCAAGTGATCTACCTGACCTCTGATGACCATACCCGAGACCTCTTGGCTGGATACGGGGCACGGGTAACTGTATTGAAATAAACACACAGCATAATCGCATGACATTACCTTCTAATATTTGCGAAAAGTTGCTCGTCTGGGCCGGTATCGAAGGATTGACCTATGCCACAGAGTCTCATCACAGAAAGAGATTGCGTGTAATTAGAGATCAAATGAGACGACTGTCTTCTGATTTCGCGGAAGGTAAACCTTCTGAATCGAGGTATTCTAATGCATATTTTCTGTATAACTTTCCGTTGAACATCATGAAGATGATGCATGTTATTGGAGAAATTTCTTCGCGCTACTCACACTTCTTATTGAATAGGCCAAGGTACAGCATTCTTGATATTGGCTGCGGTGAAGGCGCGGGTATGTATGGAGCATACTATGCTCTAAAAAATCTTGATGACTCGTTGAAGATTCGAATCACCGGGATCGATCGCTCTGGCATTATGCTCGAGCATGCTCGGCAGATGGCTGCGCATCTCCGAAAACACGGTGAAGGAATCATAACAACATTCTTCAACCGTGATGCGGCAGATATTCGTAGTTCTTTGCCGCGGAAGAAGTATGATGTTATCATCTGCAATAACTCCCTTGCCGAAATATTCCGGGAAGATGTGATTCCAAAGAAATACATCGGTGTACTGTTCGGTCATCTTGCCAACGAAGGTTTGCTGGTGATAATTGAACCCGCACTGAAAAAGTTTGCGCGCCGCTTGATGCAATTGCGTGATGATCTGACTGGACATAAAGCTGCACAGGTAATTCTACCCTGCCTGCACGAAGGACATTGTTCGTTATTGCAGATCGATAATCGTGATGAGTGGTGTCACCAGTCTGTAGCATGGAAGCCACCTGCTTTTCTTCGAATCATTAATGAAGGACTCAACCGTGAGATCGATATGTTGAAGTTTGCGTATGTGGTGATAGCTAAAACGAAGGCGCGAGGGGTATGGCCGGGAGGTTACCGGGTTATCAGCAAATTGCTCAAAGAAAAGGGAAAGGTGAGGTGTTTCCTTTGCACGGAACACGGGAGGGTGGAGCTGGTGCGTTTGAATAGATCAAAGAGCACCAGTAACACGATGTTTGATAAAATAAAGAAAGGTGATGTGATAAAGTTGACAGATGTGGTCGAGCGCAAACCGGATTATTGGGAGGTCAGTGCACAAACGGTTATTGAACCCAGGTAGCAAAAAGGCCCCCGGTCATTGACCAGGGGCCATGCTTTATTATTTCATTTTCGATCAAAGACCCGGGCCGCAACCCCAGCATCCTCTGAATTTGGGACGGTAGGTGAAACCGATTGAGAATTTGAATCCTTGGTGGGGTCCTTCAATACCCGGCACGCTGGCAAAGTTTACTCGGTAGCGGGCGTCGAGCATTAACCTGATGTCGTATGTCCTGAAGAAGACAATACCGCCGCCGGCATTGAGAGTTAGTCCGTACCTAGATTCCTCAGGCAAGTTTGGGTCCTCGTAGTCAACTATGATCCAACCAAAGCCTAAACCACCGCCAAAATAGGGTGAAATGTCTTTCTTGCTCACCATGTAGAGGAGTGAGACTTCGGGGAAAGAAGCTTCTCCTACGTTTCCCTCCGTATCGCCGAGATCGCCAGGAAATGCGAAATGGCCGGCAATCTCTGCAACCAGATGTGGTGTTTCATACCAGTATAGACCGCCAAAATGATACATCAAGCCAGACTCACCATAGCCGGCAAGCGGCGTAAACATACCACTGGTGAAACCTACGGTATGGAACACACGGCGCCGTAGCGGTTCCTTCTCTTCTTCCTCGGTCACTAATTCTACCTCGACGGTCTCTTCTACTTTCTTCCTTTCGGAGATTGATTTTGCCAGTCTCTTTACTACTGTATCGAGGTCCTCAGCCGACTTGGCAGCAAGACTACCGGCCCAGATGATCTGACCGGTCGCCACGTTCACAACTGAAAGTTGAACAATGTGTTTTTCTCCCAGTGTAGAAACTGAGCCGTATATCACCTGTTCAACGTTCGCTTGCATTCCTGCTTCAACCGCGCATGTGGTCTGGTAACACTCAAGTACTTCGCCAGCCGCGGCATCCATGGCATCGGGATTGAGCACGGTATGCCCGAGATTGGTGAGGTCACTGGTCAGCAGACTCGCCACGGTCTCGGTCGTTGCATAAGAAACGCCAACCGGTTTAAGATGCAGGACTCCATATTTTGCCGCGTGTGCAGCAAATGGCAGGATCAAGATCATCGTCAGTGCAAACCATTTGATTCCATTGTTCCTCATTATTCCTCCTTAGGATTTCATTATTGCTGCCGGCGGCCCGGGTTGAAAATCCTCAAAACCGCCGGCGTTTCGACAAAAGAAACTTGGTAAAAGTCTTTTTAAGACATTATTACTTACTTATATAGCAAAACATGTGCCAGCACAAATGTTTGAAATTACGTGGTTTATTCAAGGATAGCGCACTGATATAGTGCTGAGTGCACAATAATTGTGCAACGGATAACCGATTGATATCAATACGGCATGTGTCTCGTCTTCTGTACTGACTTCCAATTAACGTATCAATATGCGAATGAGCTCCCGCCGATAAATTCGCGCAGGATTGAATTGAAAGGCACATCCCGTTCTGACAGGTCATAGAACAAATTCAGAAAATCGCTCAACCTGTTCGCTTCTTCGTACTCAGCGGTGCCCTTTTTGACTCGCGTGATAATAGGCAGGCAGAATCTCTTTAACACGCATGGCTCGTATATCAATGCTGAATTGAACATCTCGTCAGCTTCTTCCTGAAGAGGATATATATTTTGTTCTTCACCCCTTCTTACACGGCTCCAGAGCTGGAGTACATTCTGAACGCGGTAGCCGCGGAAATGCGTGTCGCGCACTATTCTTCTTATCATCCGTGTGTCGGTCGTGGAGATGCGGTTATGGTCATCTATGTTGAGCTGGGTCAGGGCACTAACATAGATCTTGAACTTCAACTTGCTGGCGATCTTGTGGGTCAATGCATCATTGAGACAGTGTATGCCTTCCAGCAAGACTAGATCGTAATCTGCCCCGCGGATGACCCGTCCCTTGATACGCCTCCCCGTTACGAAATTGAACCTGGGTGTTGAGACCCCTTTGTCGCATGTTAGTTTCAGTAATTGGTCATTCAGTAGCGGGACATCTACCGCACCTATCGTTTCGAAGTCAAGTCCGCCCCATTTGTCTTTTGGGGTCTTGCTGTGAGGGTGAAAATAGTCATCCGTCGAAATCGTCAACGGCTTGACACCGTTGACGATGAGTTGTATGGCCAGACGTTTTGTGAAAGTCGTTTTTCCGGCACTGCTTGGGCCGGCGATCAGAACTACTCTGCTATTCTCTTTGACGATTCGATCGGCGATATGTGCGATCTTCTTTTCGTGCAGTGCTTCTACTACCTTGATTATTTCCGGTCCGTTACCTCTTCTTATCGTAGCATTCAAAGGTCCGAGATCTTCTATGCCGAGTATCCGCGCCCATTCCACGTACTCATTGAATATACGGGCGAGTTTCGGCTGGGGTATAAAATCAGGGAGAACGGACATGTCATACCAAGCAGGGAAGACCATGATAAATCCGGGCTTGAAATACTTCAGGTAAAAGAGGGATGCCCGGTCCGTTGAATCGAGCGGTGGGATCGCATACATGTCATAATAGTCGAGCAAAGAGAATAGGGTCACGTTCCGCTTCCGAATATTTCTGAGCAGTCTGACCTTGTCCGGCTGATTGAGATTGTTGAAGAGATAGGCCGCTTTCTTCACCGGAAAATCTGCCTGCTGTATCGGCAGGTCTTCTTTGACAAGCTGCCTCATCTGCCGTTCGATCTTTTTCACACTTTCTGCTTTGATCTTCCGGTTCAGCGTGCAGTAGAACCCTCCGCTCATCGAGTGCTCGATGCGTAATCTTGCTCTGGGAAATACACGCCTGACCGCGACGCACAGGATCAACGATAGCGATGATTGATATCTCCGCCAGAGATTCAGGCTGTGCAGGTCGTCCGAATGGGTGTTCTTCTTGGGGGCCACGCTAATTTCTAGGACCGAATATTGCAGTACCGACTCGGATCATGGTTGATCCTTCGGCGATGGCAACCTCATAATCTGCGGTCATACCCATCGAGAGGACCGGAAATGGCTGGTCAAATTCCTGGGACATTTCATCTCGCAGATCGCGCAGCATACGGAAACAGAGTCTCGATGCTTCAGGGTTTTCAATTGCCCAGCCGGGGCCAATGGTCATCAAACCCCGTACATCGATCTTCTTGCATTTCTTTACACTCTCATAGAAATCGAAGGCCTCATTTGGAGAAATCCCGAATTTCGTAGGTTCTTTGGAGGTATTAATTTCGATCAAACATTCGATCTTACTGGTCGTGCGTTTTTCGATCTCCTGGGCAAGCCGCAGGGAATCGAGGCTCTGTATCATTTTGAAGATTTTCAATGCCTCCTTCACCTTGTTCGTTTGAAGATGGCCGACCATGTGCCAATCAACCTTCTCGCCAATGACCGAATGCTTCTGACTTGCTTCCTGGACACGATTTTCCCCGAATATTTTGATGCCGCATGCGAGTGCTTCTTCGATTATCTCGGCCGGGAATGACTTGGAGACGGCAACGATGGTGATCTCGTCCGGATTCCGGCCGGAGCGGGCCGCGGCGCGATCGATCTGCATCATAAGCCTTTCAACGTTGTCTTTGATTGACATGGGCAATTATACGAAATTTGTCCGTAGTGTCAATCGTCGTTCATGCTATCACCAGTTGACTTTGTCTTTCTTTTTTGTATAATTGAACGAAAGGAGCTATATGGCAAGGAGATGCGCAATCTGCGAGAGAGGTGCACGTGTTGGTTCGAAAGTCAGCCACGCGGACAATGTGTCAAAGAGGAAGTTCCGTATCAATCTACAAAGAGTTAAAGTAAAAATGGACGGAGAGATCAAAAGGATTCTTGTTTGCACCAGATGTCTGTCTGCCGGCAAAGTAAAGAAGATCAAGTAACCAAGTGCCAAGATTTAACCCATTTGATTATTTTTTCATTTTAAGACCCCTCATTCTTATCCCGGCCTGGAATTTTCTCCTGATCGGTGCGTATTTGGCCAACCGTCAGGCCGCCTTCACGATCGATATCGTCATAGGTTTGCTCGCCTACACTTTTGTTGCGGGTGGAGGCTATATTCTGAACCAAATAATGGATATAGAAACGGATCGCATGAACAAGAAACTCTTTCTTCTCACCAGCGGCTTCGTGACCCGGCGGGCAGCCTACGCCGAGATAATCATCCTGTGGTTTTTGGCGCTCATCATGTCCTTCCGTTTCGGTTGGCTGTTTGTGGTTTTCATCATAGTCTCGATGTTGATGGGTGTTCTGTATTCGGTGCCTCCGATGAAATTGAAGGGCAAGCCGATCTTCGATACGCTGGCCAATGGTATCGGCTATGGTATGGTTAATTTTTCTATTGGCTGGTTGCTGGTGAGCACCTTTGCTCCGTTGATGTTCATTCGTTTCTTGCCATATTGTCTCAGCATCAGTGCGGTTTTTATCAATACGACCATCGTCGATGTTGAGGGTGACCGCAAGGCAGGAGAATTGACGACGGGCGTGTTCCTGGGGTCCAAGCTTTCCAGCATTTCATCGACGCTCATCATGGGCGCGGCGATCGTTCTTGCCTATGTGCAACGGGAATATATTTGCCTGATTCCGGCCGCCGTTTCCTGGCCCTTATTCGCATACGCAGCGGGCTATACGCTGCTCAGGGATGGAGTAAACAGGAAGGTGACCATCGCATCGTTCAGATTACCAGGTCTGATTTTTACGGTGATCACGGCGTTATTGTATCCCATATATTTCGTGGTTTTATTTGTAATACTTGTTTCGATGCGCATCTACTATAAAAAGCGCTTCGGCATGACGTATCCGACACTTGCCCGGGGTTGATCAAGATTGGCACATAGGTTTCATTCCATACGGGTACTTGGGTAACAAAAAAGGGATGGTTTTGCCATCCCTTTTTTGACATTTGTTCTGCTATTTAACTGCATTTTTGAGGTCGCGCCCTGCCTTGAATTTCGGCGCCCTCTTTGCTGGTACTTCGATGGTCTCGCCAGTACGAGGATTACGGGCAGTTCTTGCCTTCCTCTTCGAAACGGAGAACGTTCCAAAACCCACCAATGCTACTTTGTCACCACTTCTTAAGGCGTTGGTAGTTGCTTCGACAAAAGTATTCAAAGCAATACCGGCAGCACGTTTGGAAATCTTCGCTCTTTGTGCCATCCTCTCGATCAATTCGGCTTTCGTCATAATTGTTCACCTCCTTCCGTTCATCATTATGTATATTTTACACGTAATTCTAAGTTTGTCAAGTCCCAATTGACGTATTTCCAATGCTTGGCGAGACACTGCAACTTGCATTAAAAAGTTGACACGATGGCATTAATTATTATAATATTTTCAATGACTACGAAAATCGGTGTTCTTACCAGCGGCGGTGATGCACCCGGAATGAATGCTGGAATACGCGCTGTAGTACGAACCGCGTTACATAACGGGTTCCATGTGGTCGGTATCAGGGATGGCTATAATGGTCTGGTGAGGAATGAAATTGAAAAGTTCCATCGCGGTTCGGTAGCAAACATAATACAGCGAGGCGGAACGATATTGGGCACGGCGCGCTCCAAAGACTTTGAGACCGAAGAAGGTATGGGACAGGCAAAGAAAGTGCTGGATGAACACGGTATTAATGCACTCGTCGTGATCGGCGGAGACGGTACGATGCGCGGCGCCAAGGAATTTTCCGAGAGACATGGTGTGAACATGCTCGGGCTGCCAGGCACGATAGACAACGACCTTTACGGCACTGACTACACAATCGGTTTCGACACCGCGATCAATAACGCGCTCGAGGCAATCGACCGCATAAGGGATACCGCTGCCTCGCTTGAAAGGCTTTTCTTTGTCGAGGTGATGGGACGCCTGTCAGGGTTCATAGGACTTGCAGTCGGGTTGGCCGGAGGGGCTGAAGACGTGATGATCCCGGAGACGCCGACCGACATCAATGCTCTTGCCAACAAGATAAATGAAAGCATCAAGCGGGGCAAGAAATCAAATATAGTGATAGTTTCCGAGGGTGATGAAGCGGGCAATGCATTTGAGATCGCGGAGAAGATAAAGTGCCTGGTGCACGAGGATTACCGCGTCGCCGTGTTAGGTTACATACAGCGTGGCGGGACACCGACGGCAAATGACCGCATACTTGCCTCCAGACTCGGATTTGCTGCCGTGGAAGCAGTAAAGAAGGGAATATTCGGCTGCATGGTGGGTGAGATTAATCAGAAGATTGTCTACACGCCGTTTGCTGAGACCTACGAGAAGAGAAAGAAGATCGATCCTACCTACATAAAGATAATCGAGGTCCTGGCGACCTGATTTCCGAATATTTCCGCGCGAAGTCAATTCAAATTAAATGATGCTGGGAAAATGAATAATATCCTTCCTCGGATATTATTACGTGGTCAACAACGTTTACGCCAACGATCTCGCCGGCTCTGCATATCCTTTCCGTGATCTTCAGATCATCCTCTGATGGCTTTAATATGCCGCTCGGATGATTGTGTACCAGGAAGATCGCGCTCGCACTTTCGTTTATCGCGAATTGGAATACTTCGCGCGGATGAACGAGGCTTGCGTCAAGAATTCCCTTTGAGATCGTGTGGTCATTTGTGAATGTGTTTCGTCCATCCACCGAGGCGACCTTGAATACTTCATATTTCAATCCACCAATGAGCGGGTAATAGTACTTGTAGATATCTTCGGGATTCTTGAACCTGATCTTTGTGCTATTCTTGCTGGATAGCGAGCGCCTTCCCATCTCGAGCGCAGCCAGTATCGCAATTGCCTTTGCTCGTCCTATCCCGGGGATGTTTAGTTTCTCGATCTCACCAACTGATCTCTGGCTGAGTTTTTTCAGGCTGCCGAATCTGTTGATTATTTTCTTGGCCAGGTCTACAGCAGTAGTGTTTCTCGTTCCTTTACCGATGACAATGGCGAGCAGCTCGGTATCAGTCAGACCGTAGCATCCTCTTTCGAAAAACTTCTCTCGGGGACGGTCGCTTGCCGGCCAGTCCTTGATCTTCACCTATTTGAAGATGGCAAAACGGAGAATGAAACCCGCGAATACAATGGAAACGGTAGACATCAGCTTAATGAGTATGTTGAGGGACGGGCCGGCAGTATCTTTGAAAGGGTCGCCCACCGTGTCGCCGACAACCGAAGCCTTATGCTCTGGAGAACCTTTACCTCCCAATTCACCCTTTTCAATATATTTCTTTGCATTATCCCACGCACCGCCTGAATTTGCCATCATTAGGGCGACTGCAAAACCGGTGATGAGCGCACCAACGAGCAGTCCGATCACGCCGTTGGGACCCAGAAAGATGCCTATCACGATTGGAACCGTGACGACTAGTAATGACGGAACGATCATTTCCTTCTGAGCGGCTACTGTACATAGATGGACGGCCTGGGCATAATCCGGCCGCGCTTTCCCTTCAAGTAAGCCCTTTATCTCTTTGAACTGGCGGCGCACTTCAATTACGATCTTACTGGCCGTTTCGCCGACCGCCTTTATCGTCCGCGAGCAGAACAGAAAAGGCATCATGCCGCCGATGAAAAGGCCTATTATTACCTGAGGATTTGCCACGCGCAGGTCAAGGGCGGGGAAGATGCGTGCGATCTGGCTGCGGTATGCGGCCACGAGCGCGAGTACAGTCAGGGCGGCGGAACCAATGGCAAAACCTTTTCCGGTCGCAGCAGTCGTATTACCGATGGCATCAAGAGCATCGGTTCGTGAACGCACTTCTTCTGGCAATTCGGCCATCTGAGCATTGCCACCGGCATTATCTGCGACCGGGCCATAGGCGTCGGTGGCAAGGGTGATACCCAGGGTCGACAGCATTCCGACCGCGGCGATTGCTATGCCGAACAGGCCGTGCTCCGGATTGGTCGCACCGCCCGGCAAATAGAATGCAGCGGCTATGGCAATGGCCACCACGATGATTGGTGGTACGATCGACAGCATTCCCACACTAAGCCCTTCGAGTATTACCGTAGCCGGACCCGTCGTGGCTGCGGACGCGATGCCTCTCGTTGGTTTATAATTATCAGAAGTGAAAAACTCCGTCGAATATCCGATGAGAACTCCGCATGCAAGTCCAACGAGCACCGGCCAGTAGAAATTGAAATTTCCAGGCAGGAAATAGTATATGACGAATGCCGATATTATTGCCATCAGTATACCGGCTGCCCACACACCCTTTCTGATGGCAAAGAGCAGGGCCCGCTGGCTGGCTTCTTCTCTGGTACGGACGAGGAAAGTCCCGATCACCGAAGATAGCACTCCGGCCGCGGCAAGCACCAGTGGTATGACCACGCCACGCAGTCCCAGCCCGGCAGCAAAAGCCAGTGCCATGGCGGCGACGATAGAACCAACGTAGGATTCGTACAAATCAGCTCCCATACCCGCGACGTCTCCGACATTATCTCCGACGTTGTCGGCAATGGTCGCCGGGTTACGCGGGTCGTCTTCAGGAATATTCGCCTCGACCTTGCCAACTAAATCCGCACCGACATCGGCCGCTTTGGTGAAAATCCCGCCGCCGACACGCGCGAAAAGTGCCTGGAATGAAGCGCCCATTCCATACGCGACGATTGTCTGGGTAACCACGAGCAAACGGTTATCAAGAGGAAGTCCCCGGTATATCCAGTTCAGGAGTATAAACCAGAAACTAAGGTCAAGCAGGCTCAATCCAACGACCACAAAACCCATTACACCACCTGATGCGAAAGCAACGCGCAGCGCGCTGTTCAGGCTCGTCCGCGCCGCGTTGGCGGTTCTGGCAGATGAATTTGTCGCCTGAGTCATACCGATGAAGCCGGAAAGCGCCGAGTAGAATCCACCGGTAAGAAACATAAAGGGGACGAATGTTGGAAGCAACCTACTTAACGACAGCACGAGAAGAATTACGAACACGATCGCAAATATGATGGCAACGACTCGGTATTGTCTCTTCAGGTAGGCACGCGCACCTTCGCGCACGGCCTGTGCGATCTGCCGCATCATATCAGTGCCCTCGTCATGACGTTTCGTTGTTTTTGACAAATACAGCGCAAACAGCAGGGAAAGGAGCGACCCCATCGGCGCAAACATGACTATTGGTGACATCCTACCTCCTCAAATGGAAGATTTTTGGCTTTTCTTTTTTGTGTGCCGTTTTTGTTATGACTTCATGTAATTTACTGGCGGTCTCATCATCGATTTTACCGCCTTCGATCTTTCTGAGTGCGTTATCCATTTCTTCATAGGTAAAACCGATCTCTTTTTCATCGGTCTGTCCAGACCAGAGACCAGCGCTCGGGATTTTTTTTATGATCGATTCGGGGATATTCAATTCCCTGGCTAGTTCTCTGACTTCGCCTTTATATAGATCACCGATGGGCAGAATATCACATGCGCCGTCGCCGTATTTGGTGAAATAACCGAGCGAAATTTCGGTTTTGTTTCCGGTTCCGCAGACAAGGTAATTGTGTAGGTTCGCATGGTAATAAAGAACGATCATACGCAACCGGGCTTTCAAATTGCCGAGGGCAAGGCGGTCGCCGTCGGGCATTAACTTCAAGAGATTGCTGTAAACAGTTGTCAGATCGATATATTGGGTCTTTGTATTCAGAACATCAGCTACATCGGCGGCATCATCAAGGTCTTTGACGTCAGATTCGATCGGGAGGATAAGCCCCAGACAATTGTTCGTCGTTTTTCTGACCAGCGCGGCGCAGACCGACGAATCCAGCCCGCCGCTCAGACCAAGCACAAAGCCTTGCGTACCCGATTCCTCCAGTTGGCCTTTTAGCCAGTCAACGATTTGTTGAACAATATCCTTCCACATTTTGTCATGATTATAATAATAATACTGCAAAAATCAA
Source organism: candidate division WOR-3 bacterium (assembly GCA_029858255.1). Classification (NCBI taxonomy): domain Bacteria; kingdom Pseudomonadati; phylum Caldifarciminota; species Caldifarciminota bacterium. Next base: position 30,899 of record JAOUFJ010000005.1, read on the forward strand.
GATTAATGACTCCAACCATGCTGCTCTCCATGTTGCCCATTTCGGTATTTAGCTAATTGGCTAAATACCGAAATACACCAGCCTTTCATAATATATACAAGTTTGGGTGTCTGTTTAACAACTCCGTTCTGTATCGAGAACTGATATCTGAGATTTTTTAACAGAGAGGAAATTCGATTAAATGAGAATAAGGTCATTGCGAATGCTGCAGAGTGGGGTGCGGCAATCTCTTGTGTGTGCTCTGTTGCGTCTGATGGTGGTGATTATTCCAGTTTAATAATCTTTTGGATATTATTTACTGAATCTGCCTCGAAACAGCACCAGTAAACACCGGCGGGTAACACCCTGCCCGGATTGTCTCTACCGTTCCAAAATAAACGGTGGGATCCTGCGGCATACGGCTGATCGCATAGAGTACGCACAGCCCGGCCCAGAGCGTTATAGACTACACACTTCACGTGCTGATCACGAGCGAGTTCATAGGATAATGTCGTTGTGTGGACAAATGGGTTTGGATACGGGACATTGAATACGTTACTGATCAATGGTACTACGACCGGCTTTTCCGCGCATCCTACGAAACCAATCCACGGGTCATAATCAACGTGGTCGCTCACCCTGTCACCGAGGCCGTTCGGATTATAGAGGGTATCGATATCTGATGTATCACGTGGACCGGTCGAATCGCCCCACCAATTATTTTCAGCGTAAATCCAGTAGTCGTTGTCTTCGTTGTAAATACCCCATTCAGTGTTTCCGTAAATTTCATTGAATTCCAATTGAGGATTGCCGCCAAAATAGCACCAGATTCCTCGCTCGTTGTTGGATATAATACTATTCTTAATAATGACGGTGCCAGTGCGCGAGAGTGTCTTTTCGCCATTCCCTGCGATTGATTTCTGATAGAGGTATTCTTCGGCACTGCGTGGTGATGTGACGAGAATGCCGAACCATCCGTTGCTGTCGATGTGGCAGTGTTCAATGATGCCCGACGTGTTAACGAAAGTGATTCCACGATTGGAATTTCTTATCGTGCTATGTCTGATTATCGTTGAATCGTTATAGCAATCAATGCCCCAACTCGAGTATTCGACAATGCAATGTTCCATGATGCCAGTACGTGATCCAGACATGAAGCGTATTGCGCCCCAGCTACCTGGTGCGGGGTTTGCTAGGGGCGATGTGTAGGTGATTTTCGATTGTTCGGTGCCGCAGGCGATAAGTTGTCCATGCACCAACATCGAAAAAAATATTTTGAACGTATTACCTGGATTGATTGTAAAAATGCCTGTACTATCAATGATAATATCCCCAAAGATCTCGCAGTCGACACCGCCCACTGCCGGATTCCAAACATATTCATCTTGGACAAGAACGTTGCCCTCGATATAGATGTCATGCGTGTTGTTTGCGAATTGGTTTGGCGTATGGAATATGGGCAATTTGGTCGGGTAACCGCCCATGTGTATGCCATAATCGTTATCAGTTATTGTGTTGGCGCCGAAATAAGCTTCTGATTCTAGCATATACGAATTGCCATAGCTTATACCAGCGACATTATCTGATATCTGGCAGCTGTCTACTGTAATGTTCCCGTTACAAAAGATACCGTCAATTTGATTATATCTCACAATCGAGTGCGAAATTCGCATCGGTGTCGCAGACGATGTTGTGACACCTCGACCATATTCGATGATGCAGTGATCTATCTTGGACGAATCGGTGGCCGAGCTGGAAAACCATATACCGTCCCAATCTCCCGGATTGGGGATAGGTTGGGACGAGGTGAACGTGATCATGCTATCCGCAGTACCGCAGGCGATAAGTTGTCCGTTGACGGCAATCAAAGGTCCGTGCATCTTGAAGGTGTTGCCAGCTGTGATCGTCAATTTCCCGGATGCTGCTATTGTGAGGCCTGAGTGGAGCACGCAATCTACTCCGCCCACCGCCGGATTCCAAGTCATATCCTCGGTGATGTCAAACAACGATCCCCAGATCTCTATGCCAATGCCGTTTTCACTGAAGTGATTCGATACTATGTAACATGGCATTGGACCATAATCGACATACACTCCACATGGATTGTTGCTGATGGCATTATTGCCTATCACAGGCAGAACGTTATCTACCATACCAATAGTGATTCCCGCTGCGGTATTATTCGTTATTTCGTTACTGTCTATCAACCCGCCTTTGATCTGCGATAGACCTTCGTTACAGTATCTGAGCAGCGAATTCTCAATGGCGAATACCTGTCCGCGGTCTATACCATATTGGGCATACTCGATGATACAATACTCCAGGTGACTTGAATCAACGCCCGGTGTAAAAAACCATATTCCGTACCAATCGCCAGTGCTCGGTGTCTGCTGATTTGATGTGAAAAGAATACTATCCTGTAGTGTGCCGCACGCAATAATGCGTCCGTAAATCTGAATACAGTGCCAATTCGATGCTTGTACTCTTACACCCGGCTGTATTGTCAGAGTGACTGTGTCGAGTACGAAGATGTCGTCGATCAAGTTATAAATCGTATCCGGTGGGTTACCAGTAGGCCCCCAGACTGTATTGGTGGCGATGACGCCGCCTACATTGGTGACGGCAAATACTTGTGCCGTTATGATTACATACGTACATACTATTAGCTTCACAGTTCCTTCCCTTGAGAAATATAACCAACGCGCAGTTCTTGTCAATTGAAATAAACCGGGACTTTAGCTCTGCCTCAGGGAGAACAATAGAATTGTCGTTCTGCGTTTCAGAAGCCAAGCCTTCCGCGCCCCCTTGATTTTGGACATGAATTACGGATAATCTTACAGTGAAGAATAAAGAATTGGCGCGTGTTTTTGACCGCATTGCAGATGCATTGGAATTTAGGGGTGAGATGGTTTTTCGAGTTCTTGCCTACCGCAAGGCAGCACGGGTGCTGGATGAACTCGTTGAAGATGTTGAGGTCTTGCACCGCGAAGGTAGACTCGATGAGCTTCCAGGTATCGGTGCTGGGATCGCGAAGAAAATTGTTGAGTATCTCGAGACCGGTAAAATGAAGAAATATGCCGAGGTCACCAAAGGCATTCCTGATTCTTTGCTGAACATGCTCGACATTCAAAATCTCGGGCCCAAAACCCTTGCCCTGGCGAATAAGATGCTGAAAGTGAAGACGATCGCCGACCTGAAAAAAGTGATTGCCAGCGGCAAACTCGCAGAACTTCCGCAGATGGGTGAGAAGAAGGTTGAGAATATAAGAAAGGGTATTGAACAGTATGAGAAGGGGCATGAGCGGCTCTCGATCGCAGTGGCAGAAAGAGTGGCATCCGAGGTCATCGCCTATCTGAAAGAAAATGCTACGATAAAGGATATCTCGCCGGCTGGTTCGCTGCGGCGCTGGAAAGAGACGATCGGTGATGTCGACGTGCTGGTGACCGGCAAGAATGGTGCAAAAATTGTCCGCGTGTTCACTGAATATCCAGCTACCGAGCGCGTGCTGGCAGCAGGTGATACTAAAGGTTCGATCATGGTCGAGGGCGGTGTACAGGTTGATCTCAGGATAGTCGAACCAAAGTCGTACGGTGCAGCTCTTCAATATTTCACCGGCTCCAAAGCACACAATGTCCGATGCCGCAACATCGCAAGAACCAAGGGAATGAAGTTGAGCGAATACGGATTATTCAAAGGTGAGAAAATAGTCGCGGGCAAAACCGAAGAAGAAGTTTATGAAAAACTCGGTCTTGGGTATATCCCGCCGGAATTACGCGAAGACCGGGGCGAGATCGAGGCCGCCCTTAAGAAAAAATTGCCCAGGCTAGTGGAATTGACTGATATCAAAGGCGACCTGCAGATGCACTCAGTATATTCCGACTCTTCCGCAACCATCGCTCAGCTCGCCGAGACAGCTGAACAATTGGGTTATCAATATATTCTAGTCACGGATCACTCGCGGTCGGCAAAATACGCCCATGGTCTTGAGGTCGAGCGCTTGAAGAAACAGTGGAAAGAGATCGATAGGATTAACAGGAAATCAAAAAAGGTGCACGTGCTCAAGGGTGTCGAAGTCGATATCCTGAAAGACGGAAGGCTCGATTACCCGGATAGTGTTCTCAAACATTTGGACCTCGTCGTTGCGTCGATACATCAGGGGTTCAAAAAAAACGTGACCGAAAGAATGTGCTCGGCAATGGAAAACCCGTATGTCGATATTATCGGCCATCCGACCGGAAGGCTCATTTCATCCCGCGAAGGTTATGTCGTGGATATACAGAAAGTCATTGAAAAAGCGGTCGAGACCAGCACCTGGCTGGAGTTGAATGCTTTTTGGGACCGCCTCGACTTGAGCGATGCTAATCTTAGAGTGGCCAGGGATATGGGCGTCATGATATCGATTGGTACTGACGCGCATGATACGCAGGGATTGTTGTGGATGAAGTTCGGAGTCGCGAATGCGCGCCGTGGTTGGCTTGAACCCCGGAATGTAGTCAATACCTTTACCTTGAAGAAGTTGCTAGCTTCGAGAAAACTGCACGGAAAATAACCGGCGTATTAATATTTGTAGATCTTCTTGTCTGATGTTAATTCGTAGAGATTTACCTTTGCGTAAGCAGAGTAAATGGTGTTGGGATAGTCTGAGATTATCTCGCCGAATGTTTGAATCGCCATATCCCGATAGTCCACGGTATCGGTGATCTCATAAAGCACCCGGCTCAAATATCCAATTTCTGACAGACCGAGCACGCGTTCATCCGGCGCCTGATACGCTGTACAGAAATCCTCCCACATACTCAGTTCTTGCTGGATTATTTGGACTGAATCCCGCCAGGGAAGGTGCTCGATACGGAAAATGTTGATGAGCCGGTACTGCGCCTTTGATGCGAATGGGTCATCGGGGAAATCCCTGACGATCATCCGGTAAATATCGCCATTGTAGTACTTCTGTTTGAGGCTCTCATTTTGCGCTATGCCTGGTATTGAATCATTATCATTCTTCTCAATTAGGGCTTCGAATGATTGCGCCAGACAATAAAGAGCTTCGGCCAGATAATTCGAGCCGTCAAAATAGCGGGCGAAAATATCCAAGAGGCGCGCAGCTTTTTCATATTCGCCTTCATCGAAATAGCCTCTGGCAAAAACAAATAACTCGTGTTCTCCTATCTCGCTATTCATGTCTACAAGCACATTCTTGTCTATTTCGCTGGATGTCGTGTCATACCTGACCGTATACCTTTCGTCGAGGTCGTCGAGGATGTCTACCATATCACCCGTATTCAGAATGCGCATTTTGTGGTCATTGCCATAAAACCAGACGTTATCGATGATTACAACGCCCGGATTGATCGAGATCACGAGGAAGACTAATGCTGGTATCATTATTTAAGTATACGGAATCGACTCGAATAGTCAATGGATTGTAATTCCGGTCAGCGCGAAATGAGATGGTAAGTAGTATGTAATATTAACTGCAGGATGCAGCAAAATCGACCCGGACGATGTATCATTGAATCAATTGACTTCATCATATTTTTGTGGTATCATAAAATGAGGAGGACCGAATGGCTTTCAACATCCTTGCGATCAATCCGGGCGCAGGCTCTACACGCGTGGCGCTATTCGCCGACGAAAGAGCGATCTTCGAGGAAAACCTAAGACATGACCCGGGCGAATTGCTGAGATTTCCCAAGATAATAGACCAGTACGAGTTCCGTAAGGATAAGATATTGCAGCTGCTGGAATCTGAAGAGGCGGATCTGAAATCGCTGCATGCCGTCGTTGGTCGTGGAGGTCCTTTCAAACCTTTGACCAGCGGCACGTACGTTGTGAATGAGAAACTGATCCAGGATATAAAATCGGGCAATTATCAATCCGAACATCCGTCATTACTGGGGGCGGTGATCGCAAAGGAGATAGCGGATGCGCTCAAGATCAAGGCATACTTCGTCGACCCCGTGTCGGTGGACGAATTCTGGGAACTGTCGAGATTCTCCGGTTTGAAGGAAATAAGGCGTAAGGCACTGAGTCATGCATTGAATGTTCGCATGGTAGCAAAAAAAACCGCCGTTGCGTTGAAGAAACCATACAGAGAATGTAGTTTTATTATTATCCATTTGGGAACTGGCATCACCGTGGCCGCTCACCTCAGGGGACAGCAGGTTGACTCGTCCAATGCGAACGAAGACGGACCCTTTTCACCGCAGCGAACCGGTGCTTTGCCGACAATACCTTTGGTGAAATTATGCTTGAGTTCAGGATGCCAGTACGATGATCTGAAGAAGAGGTTGAACCGTGAGGGAGGATTGTTATCTTATCTGGGCACGGATGATATACAGGAAATCGAGCAGCGGATCACTAAGGGTGATAAGGAAGCCGAATCCGTATACAATGCCATGGTCTATCAGGTAGCCAAGGAAGTTGGTGCATACGCCGTCGTGCTGAAAGGGGAAATTGATGCCATCATCATTACCGGCGGGATCGCGAACTCGGAGAAATTCGTATCGCAACTGAAGGATTGGATATCATTTCTGTGCCCGAAATTCTTCGTGTATCCGGGTGAAGGGGAGATGGAGGCATTGGCCCTCGGGGTATTAAGGGTCTTGCGAAAAGAAGAACAAGCTAACGATTACACCTGATGGGGACAGGCATACACTTTTTACATTTTTTGTATTGCAGGAAAATGCATTGCTTAATAGATACCTATTATCGTGTTCTTATCAATATAATCGGGGTGTGAAGCACAAAAAGTGTAAAAAGTGTATGCCTGTCCCCGGGTTTGTTGACATTGTTAATTCTTTATGTATAATACTGGCACATCATGAAATCACTACTGTCGGGTAATGAGGCAGTTGCCCGGGGAGCATGGGAATCAGGATGCAGAGTAGCCACCGCATATCCGGGAACACCTTCGACCGAAATAATTGAGAATATCACTAAATATAAAGAGATAAACGCCGAGTGGTCGATCAACGAAAAAGTCGCCCTTGAAATTGCGGCTGGAGCAAGTTTTGCGGGAGCGCGGGCGCTGGTGGCAATGAAACACGTGGGCCTGAATGTTGCGGCTGATCCTTTCTTCACAATGGGGTATTCAGGCGTGACCGGCGGAATCGTAGTGGTGTCGGCCGACGATCCGGGTATGTGGTCGTCACAGAATGAACAGGATAACCGTCACTACGGCCGTCATGCCAAAGTGCCTATTCTGGAGCCCTCGGATTCCAACGAAGCGAAGATTTTTACGAAACTTGGTTTTGAGATCTCCGAAAAATTCGATACTCCAGTATTGTTGCGTCTCACGACAAGAATATGCCACTCATCATGCCTGGTAGACCTCGAAAAGAGAAAGGAATCAGAAATAAAAGGGTATGTGAAAGATATCAAGAAGCGACTTGTTTTGCCGGCGCATGCGCGTGCTCTGCATTTAATGGTCGAGGAAAGGCTAAAGAAACTTGCCGCGTACAGCGAGATTTTTCCGTTCAACAAAATCGAGTGGGGAAAAATGACGCTCGGTATCATTACGTCGGGCGTCGCGTATCAGTATGCAAAAGAGGTTTTTCCTGAAGCGAGTATCTTGAAGCTGTCCTTGACCCATCCGATCCCCAAAAAGTTGATTGAAAAATTCGCGCGAAAGGTTAGAAAGGTCGTCGTTGTTGAGGAAGGTGATCCTATTCTTGAGACCGAAATCAAAGCGATGGGAAGAAAGGTTACTGGCAAGGATAAGATCCCGTTGTGCGGCGAGCTCACGCCACAGATTCTGAGAACCAGTTTTTCGAAAAAGCGAAGGAGCAGTATCAAGCGAGCGGAAATTCCTGCACGACCGCCTGTTTTATGCCCGGGCTGCCCGCATCGTGGTGTTTTCTACATTTTCAACAAGCTTAAACTTGTGGCAACAGGTGACATCGGATGCTACACGCTCGGTGCTTTGCCGCCACTGAGTGCCATGGATACTTGTGTTTGTATGGGTGCATCGGTCACCAACGCGCAGGGTATGGAGAAGGCATTAGGTGGTGAATTCAGCCGGAAGTTGGTGGCGGTGCTGGGTGATTCGACGTTCTTTCATTCCGGCATCACCGGTCTTGTGAACGCGGTATATAACAAAGGATGTCTGAATCTTGTGATACTCGATAATTTTACCACGGCGATGACTGGACATCAACCCCATCCGGGTACGGGTAGACTGGCCGGGGGCGAGCAGGGAAAACGCGTCGCGCCTGAGGATATTGCCAGGGGATGCGGCGTGGAGATGGTCAGGGTCGTAAATCCCAATGACCTGAGAGCAGCTGAATCAGCGTTGCGCGAGGCGCTCGATTACAAAGGTGTTGCCGTTCTGATCTTCAGAAGGCCCTGTGCTTTACTGGTGAAGCCAAGACTGCCCTACCGGATTGACACGGAACAATGCAATGGGTGCCGGCTCTGTCTGCGTATTGGATGTCCGGCGGTCAGTTTGACCTTTCCTGCGAAGCGTGAGAAACCTCTTGCAGTAATAGATGAGTCACTATGCGTTGGATGCGGCCTGTGCGTGCAACTTTGCCAGCGTAGTGCAATCCTCGTGACGAAAGAATCAGATGCATAGAAAAAAAATCAACGGAACCAGGAATATCGTTATATGCGGGGTAGGTGGTCAGGGTATCATTCTGGCTTCGGATGTATTATGTCACGCGGCTTTCCTGTCCGGGTATGATGTTAAGAAAAGTGAGGTACATGGTATGGCACAGCGTGGCGGGAGCGTCATTACCCATGTCCGCTTCGGTAAAGATGTGCACTCACCGCTCATTGAGCAGGGCACTTGCCATTATATGCTGGCTTTTGAGAAGCTGGAAGCGCTGCGTTATACTGACTACCTTGGCAGAGACGGTCATATCATTGTAGATGATCGGGAGATAGCGCCGATGAGCGTTCTGGTTGGCGATGCTAAATACCCGGCTGACATCGAACAAAAATTGCAGAAATTTGGCGCAGTGCATCTTATTGATGCCACGAACATTGCCATTGACTTGGGTAATCTTCGTGTTGTCAACATAATACTACTGGGCGTGCTTTCAAATTTCCTGGATCTCGAAGATAGATACTGGCAGGATGCTATAAAGCAGAATGTCAAGGAACGATTCGCAGAATTGAACGTCAATGCTTTTAACCGCGGCCGAGAGCTCACCGGTTGAACCCCAGTCCACATTTACGATACGGAGTTGAATTCCAAGAAAAATAGATGATAGTAAAGAGAATGAGCGTTGGCGACGAAGCGATTGCCAAACTTGCCATCCAGAAGTTGAAGAATGAAGCACCGATGCACTTACGGGTGCGTCTCGATACTGAATACCTGCGCGAATTCTTGTCATGCGAGAGGAATTACTTCCTGGTGACGTTGATTGGTGAACAGCCTGTGGGTTTCATTCTGGTATACCGCTTGATGAGGGTGGATAGGGACCAGGATGTGATGTTGTTCTATGAGATCGTTGTCGATGTAAAAAATAGAAATCATGGAGTTGGCAAACTTCTGATCAAAGAATTGAAGAATATCTGCCGTGAGGAAAAGATAATGAAGATGTGGGTGCTGACGAACAGATCAAATCTGGCGGCTGTGGGATTGTATAAGGAAACCGGTGGCATTGAGGATGAAAGTGGCGACGAGGTATCCTTCACCTATTTGCCTGATTACGAGTAGAAGAAATGCAGCACACTGAGATTGAATTCCTTTTACTGGATAAAAATAACGCGAGCGCGGTCAAAGAATGCGCCAAATTGATGTCTACATCCGAGCCGTGGATCACTCTAAGGCGTACCTTCGGTGATGTAATCAAAATTATCGAGGATGATACAAGCGAAGTGCATTTGATGAAGCTTCAAAACAAGATGATCGGTTTTGCGATCATAAAAATGCGCGGTGCGTTCGTCGGCTATATCCAGAGCGTTGTCATAGAACCCCGATACAGGGGAAAGGGAATAGGAGAATGGTTCATAGGGTATCTCGAGAGGCGGATTCTGTCCGAACAGCCGAACATATTCATTTGTGTATCATCATTCAATCGCGATGCAAAGAGGCTGTATGAGAGATTAGGATATGAGACGATCGGTGAACTCAAAGACTATATTGTACGTGGTTACTCTGAGATATTAATGAGAAAAACGGTTTCGCCGTTCAGTGAATTTCATCCCGGACGTAAGTGATCTCGATAGGTACTACATTCAACTACGCCATTCCCTTAAGAGACCAGTTGCCGCTGATAAAAAAGGCGGGGTTCACCCATATCTCACTGGGTGCAAAACTAGAGCATTCTAACTACCTGGAAAGCGAGGGGAAGAAAATCATCAGGACGATGGTCGAGAGCCACGGCCTTGCGGTTTGTTCGATCCATACGCCTTTTGGCAAAGACCTAGATATATCTTCACCGGATAAAGGTATTTCGGACCGTACTGTCGAGATATACCGAAGGTGTATCGAGTCCGCCCAATTCCTCTCGGCAGGCATTGTCATATTCCATCCGACGGCTTATTTGAGTTCTGATCGTATCGATAAGCGTAAAGACGTTTTGGTGGCAAACGTAGGAAAATTGCTCGATCATACCGGACAAGGATCCGTGAAATTGGCGGTCGAAAACGATAGCTACGAGCCGACGAACGATGTGTTGAGCCATTCATTGAACGAGATCGCGGATTCCAGGTATGGATTTTGTTATGATGCATCGCACGACAATCTTGTGGAACGGCCCCTGGCACTCTTGAAACACTACGGCCACCGGCTTGTGACCACACATATTTCGGATAATCGCGGAAGAAAGGATGACCACATGCTGCCCTTTGAAGGGTTCTATGACTGGGATGGATTCTGCAAGGTTTTCACGCGGGTCTGTTTTGACGGAGTCTTCTTGCTTGAGGTGGAAATGAGGGAGTCAGCCTTCGAATCGCCGGTGGAATTTATCATTGAAGCATTCAGACGGGGAGAGAAACTAAGAAAGGCTTGCGGGAAGTGAAAAAACAAGACACAAGACGCCGACAGGGTATTGCTTACACGGCTATGGCATTCTTTATATGGGGCGTGCTGCCGTTTTACTGGAAGGCGCTTGGAGAAGTTCCTGCACTTGAAATACTTGCTCACAGGATACTGTGGTCTTTTATCTTCATCGCACTTATTCTGGCATTTCAGAAGAAGATCTTTGTCAGAAAGCTCTTAAGCGATAAGAATACGCGAAGGGCACTTCTTCTCACGAGTGGTCTGATCGGTCTCAACTGGTTTACGTATGTCTACGCCGTGAATAGCGAACGTATCGTCGAAGCAAGCATGGGTTACTACATAAATCCCATTTTGAGCGTTTTTTTAGGGATCATCATTCTCAAGGAACGGTTGAATTTGCTCCAGCTCGTGGCTTTCCTATTCGCTTGCGCAGGAGTCGTCTATTTAACCTTAGACTACGGAAGATTCCCATGGATATCCGTACTACTTGCCTGTGCTTTTGCGCTTTATGGTTTGTTCAAGAAAACAACCGATGTTGATTCGATGTCCAGTTTGATGATCGAGACTATGTTGCTCGCGCCTATTGCGCTTTTTATCGTCATATACCAGACACTCACCGGCAGGGGTGCGTTGTTCAGTCTTTCCCTGTGTAGTGATCTCCTGCTCATTGGAGCAGGAGTAGTGACGACAATGCCGCTTTATTGGTTTGCTCAGGGTACGAAGCGGATTCGCCTATCGAGTGTTGGATTTCTACAGTACATTGCGCCGTCTCTCATGCTCCTGATCGGTGTTTTCGTGTATAACGAAACCTTTACCTCCGCCCACTTAATAAGCTTCGGTCTCGTCTGGTGCGGCCTCATTCTTTACACGATTTCGCTGATGCGTGGGTCCGGAGCTTGAAGCGGGTCCGTTCGAAATATGATTTCTACAAACGATTCCTGCGCGTTCACTGAAGATAATTCATTGACATCTAATGGCAATAGCAATATAATTATTCAATATTAATGGCTAATATCATCAAGTGCCGAGGTTTTGTACTCCGTACAGCGCCATTCAAGGAATCCAGCCTGATAGCGTCTGTGTTAACCAACAAATCAGGGAAGGTTAAGCTGCTGGCAAAAGGCATCCGGCGCCCTAAGAGCAAGATTTGCGGGGCGATGGAACCTTTCAGTTTTGATGAGGTTATCTTCTATAAAAGAGAATTCAAAGACATCTATACATTGAGCGATGCCGTAGTCATCGACAGTTTCCCGGAGATAAGAAGTGATCCCTTTAAAGTAAGCGGCGCAATGGTACTGTGCGAGTTCTATGATAAAACTCTTCCAATGGAGGAGACCGATACCATGGTTTTCACAGAGTTTCTTAGATTCCTCAACGGGTTGCGCAAAGCCGGTTCGCAGGCAGTGCGCGCGCTGGTCATTGCCCATCTCATTAAGGCTTTCTCCAGTTCCGGTGTGATGCCGCATCTGGATGATTGTGTTCGGTGCCACAAGCCAATTGGAAGCAGCAACGGCAAAATAGATTTCAGTGTTTCTGCGGGTGGGACCGTTTGTAGTAAACACCATGATGATACTGTGGTGCTGCTGAGTCGGCAGACCGTTGATGCACTCAAGAATACTTATCAGCGGGCGCACGTTCAAATCGATAGTAGTGCGTTGACCGAAATAGAGAATTTTGTAGCCGATTATATGTATGTCCATTTGAATAATCTGCGCCTGCATTCATTGAAGCACTTCAAGTAATGGCTGCACTTATAGCAGGTATTTTGGGGTTCAGTTTTCGAGATGATTTAGATTCTCGTACGAGGTGAAAACATGACGAATATTGTGCTCACCGGTCCACCCCGGATCGGCAAGACAACAATAGTAAAGGCGGTTATATCAGAACTAACAGATAGATGTGCGGGGTTTTATACCGAAGAAATCAAGGAGCAGGAAGAAAGAGTTGGATTCCAGCTCATGACCCTGAGTAAGAATAGTTGTACTTTGGCGCACAGAGAAATAAGAAGTCATTCGCATGTCGGGAAATATGGTGTCGACCTCGATTGCGTTGAAGATGTGGGTGTTGTGGCCATTAAAAAGGGAATAAAGACCGGTAAGATCGTAATCATAGATGAGATCGGCAAAATGGAGGTATTGTCGCGGTCTTTCAGGCTTTCAGTTCTCGATGCCTTAGATTCAAAGAGTCCGGTCTTGGCTACGATGTTGTTCAAACGGCACCCTTTTTGTGACAAAATCAGAGCGCGCAAGGATGTAGAGGTGCTCGAGGTAACCGAGGGGAACAGGGACAAGTTAGTAAAGATCATTCTGGACAAATTGTTGCAGTAAGCAGGTTGCGAAGAGACTTCCTGCTGATTTTATAAGTTATTACTCTTTTTGGGAAGGCAATTCCAGAGGACAAACTTTAAGCTTCATTAGACTGCCGCCGCGCAGTACGGTTACCACATATTCAACGCCCGGAGGATTCTCATCAAGAAAACGGTGTAGATCGTCCACGTTAGTAATCTTCTCATGCACAATATTCAGGATAATGTCATTAGGCAGTATCTTGGCGTGATCTGCCGGGCTTTCTGGTGCAACATCTACTACACGGACACCACTTTCCTGTTGCAGTCTTAGCGCTCTTATTGTCCGTCGTGTAAGTGGTGACGGTTGTGCAACGACACCAAGGTAACCACGGCTGACTTTGCCATTTGATATGAGCATTTGTACCACGCGCTTGATTATATTTATGGGTATCGCGAAACAAAGACCTTGTGCCGGGTAGATAATTGCCGTGTTCATACCGATTACTTCGCCGCGTGAGTTGACGAGTGGGCCGCCCGAGCTGCCCGGGTTTAGTGAAGCATCCGTCTGAACGATATTTTCGATTAGACGGCCGGTGGTCGAGCGTAGTGTGCGGCCAAGCGCGCTTATGACGCCGGCAGTGACCGTGCACTGAAAGCCAAAAGGATTGCCGATAGCAACGACGAGTTGACCCACTTTGAGAGTTTGGGAATTCCCCAATGACGCACAAGGAAGGCTCGAGCCTGGTATTCTCAAAACAGCAGTGTCAGTTGCCGGGTCAGTTCCTACGATCCTGGCCTGGAATTTGCTGCCATCATTCAATCTTACATCAATTACGCTTGCTTTGTGAACGACATGCTCGTTGGTCAGCACATATCCATCCGGCGTGATTATCAGTCCGGAGCCAGCACCGCTCGGCTGATTTCTTGCGTTGAACACGCTTATGTTAACTACTGCCGGGCTTATCGTTTCCGCAACACCTACCACCGTACGTGAGTAGGCGTCGAGGAGAGCGCTATCATCCTTTTTTTCATTCTTTGCGCAAGGCAGATTTTTCTCGGTCAAAGTTGACATTTTGAAGTCCGCTATTTAGATTGTGTTGATTGTCCTGATGTTTATTGCATCGAATTCTACATGATATCCTGCAACGATTGCTGGTCAGGATCGAATTGCAGGTATTTTCTGAATGATATACTGAAGAACATCGGAAGGTAACACAACAGAACTACGATAAAACTGGCTGAGATCAACAGCCTGATCGAGATGAATTCGGCCAGCACGCCACCCACGGAATAGGCGACCGGCATCAATCCGCCGGCAATGCTGCCGAGGAGCCCAAATACCTTGCCGCGTTTGTCCTGGGGTGTGGTCAATTGCAGAACCGTGCTGATGAAAGTGTTCAGGATAGCGTTGACAAAACCGGTTATAAAGACGAGCGCACCCATTACAGGAAAATACAAGGTTACGGGCAGCAAGATCATCCCCACACTCATTAGCAGGTAGCATATAGAGAATACCTTGAACCTCTGTTCGGGTTTGAAATTGACGAGTGAGGTGAATAGGAAACCTAAGAATAATCCACCCGTGAAAAATCCCATGATGATACCGTAGAACACCGGACCGAGATGCTTTTCCTGATGAAAAAGCGGCAGGATGAGCATGATACCCATGACTGCGAAGAAGTTGATGATGCCGGCGATAGCCATTAGCGTTCTCAAACCACGGAAATGCCAGACAAATTTGAGGCCGTCTTTCATGTCGGCGAAGAAATGAAGTTTTGCTTTTTCGTGGATGATCTTCGGTACCTTGATGAAGACCTCGGTTACGGCTGAGAACAGGTATGACAGCCCATTGAAGAGGAACATGAATGAAGCGCCGAGTATCTTGAAGAGAATTCCGCCGGCCGAACTGCCGATAATACCCGAAGCGGTCTGTATGATATTGAATACGGAATTCGCCTGCACCAGTTTGCTTTTATACACGATGTCAGGAATTATGCTGCCGACCGCCGGGTTGAAGAACGCACCGCAGGCGCCGATCGTCATTCCGGCTGTGAATACCATCCAGATCTCGATGAACCCGAGATACGAAGCGATGCCGATGAATACTACACAGATACCTCTTATCGCATCCATGATTACGAGCAGCCATTTGCGGTCACTGCGATCGACGACAACGCCGGCAAAAGGTGAAATAAGAACCCGCGGCAGGGAAGAGGCAGCCATTAGAGTGCCCATTAGCGCGGTGGAACCGGTGACATTGAGTATCCAGAAACCGAGGGCGATCGAATATGCTACATCACCTAAAGCAGAAACGAACTGCCCTTGCCAGAGCAGGAAAAAATTCATGTTCCAGAGTTTGGGTTTGCTTTCCTCTGGTTTAGCGGTTTCTTTTTCCTCCAATGGTTCTCCTTGTTCAGTTTGCTGAGATAAATTCAATAGGTGCAGTATAGTGAATTACCGTAGTTAGTCAATGGAATTGTCTGAAAGGAATGATTTGTTGACGGTCGTGCTGAGGCGGCAAAAGTGAACAGAATATAGCCCTTTTCCCTTTTGCGGTCTTCGGCAGGATCTACGACAGGTTGGGTTTGTTTACAATTTCACGCTTTTTTCACACTGATTTTATACTAATATGGGTGTAAAGGGTAAAAGTAAGCATAATATAGCCCTTGGCAGGGTCTCTGACACGTTGGTTGTGTTTACGATAGTCTGTTGAGATTGCTTCACCTCGACTCTGTCGAGGTTCGCAATGACCGGGGTAGCTGTCACTGCGAGCGCATGCGAAGCAGTCTCAGGTAATGCGGACAATGTCATATTGGGTCTATTTGTTTTGTTATCTTGACAAATCAATGCGCGACATTACAATATCAACAGCAGGAGGTTTTATGAAAGCCTTACTTGTATTGTGTATATGTTATGCATTCATCTTTGCTGATACCTCGGTTAATATCGATGATGCTGTTAATGATGGCGCGTCCATTTTAGGACGGCCAACAGAGATGTTCTCAGACCGGGTAATGATCGATTCTGTCGGCAATATCCGCGCGATTCTTGGCAGCCAGGGTAAGAGCATTGCAGTGTCTGGCGGCGGTGAGGCAATCGCGGTTATCTACGGTGAACCGAGCGGTGATCCGAACAACACTATGCTTGTCAAGGTCGCCTATTCATTGAACGGCGGTGTCTCATGGACTACGTATGGGCCGTTTTCGGGCGGAGGCCGAAGAATCTATAATGATGTTGCCTACACACCCAATTTTCATACTAATCCTGGCGAACTCTGGTTTGCCTTCCAATTTTGCACGCAAGGTTACATTGATGTCATGATAGAGGTCATGAAGGAGGAAAATCTCCCTGCGGCACCGTCGTTCTCGGTGCCAATAATTCCACCCAATGCGCAGGCACCGGCTACCTATCCGTGGGAGCCGAGCATCGTGGTAATGCAGGATGACCCCACGCATCTTGTGCTCACGGCCTGGAGTTACCTCGCCAACGGCAATGGCTGGGCATACTGTTGGATAAGTAATGATGGTGGTTATGGATGGAGTGATACTATACCCATGGTGCAGATCAGCGCCGATGGTTCAGCAGGCGCCCTGGCTGCAGGTACAGACGAGTACTTGTTCTACACGTACCTCGACTACTACACTTTCAGCGGAACCGATTCGACGCCCTATCCGCACTATACCGAATCGACGGACGGCGGCTATACATGGAGTGACGGAGCACCGATTACTATTTTCCCGGCCAATACCTCGTCTCAGTACTGGTGGCACGAATTCGATTGCATCGTGGTCGATAGCGAACCGTGGGTAGTTCATAATGATATAGGTGTCGGCGGCACGGGTGGACCGCATATCGCAAAAGCGACCGGTTCGCCAGGCAACTGGACATGGGATATATGGCATCAGGATACGGTCGGTTTCGACTCAACCTGGATTGGGGATACCCTTTACTATTGCGCCCCTAGTCAGTATCCTTCTTTGTCCTACGATCCGGTATTCGGCAGGGTACTGGCAAGCTGTAAATCATACATCTACGTTGGTAATACGGTCAACTGGGCGATGTACGACGGGGCGCATATTCAGGGCGTATATACCGATGATGGTGGCAGTTCCTGGCATATTACCGATGCACTGTCTACAGCGAACACGGGGGAAATCATTTGGGACGACTGGAATGCGACTGAGACTGCCGATTGGCTGGGGTACTCGGGCCCTTATCTCAAAAACTACTCCATATGGGTGCTTGAAGACCCGAATACGGAGGCTGGTGAACTTTATTTTGAGAGCTGGTCAATGCCCGCTATTGAGGAGACCGGTGATTTATCCGTCAGCATCCTTGATTTTGAGATATTCCCTTCTGTCGTCACGAACGCCGGCGTAGTAAGATTCACGATGCAAATTGCTGGGTATGTCTCAGTACGAGTATATGACGTGAGCGGTCGCACAGTCGAGGGTATTTTCGACGGGTATCTCGATAGGGGTACTCACAAAGTAGATCTGCGCACGGATTATCTGTGCAGTGGCACATACTTTACCGTGCTGCAAACCGAGTTTGGTCAGCAGGTGGAGAAGTTTGTTGTAGTAAGATAAGTTATTGCTTTAATCGAGCGCCTGTTCGATTATCCCGCCGCCGATAACCAGGTCATCCCGATAAAACACGATCGACTGCCCGGGTGTGATCGCCCACTGCGGTTTCTTGAAAATGACCCTAACGCTGTTCTTGTCCATTGGCTCGACACACGCTTCACTGAGCGGCGAGAAATAGCGAATTTTTGCAGTGACATGGAGGTCGCACTCCAGGGTGTCGAATGGTATGAAATTGAGGTCAGTCGCGATCAACTCGCATTTGAACACTTCTTTTCTATCACCGACTTGGATTGTGTTGTTCTCTGCGTCGATCCTTGTCACATAATACGGGTATTTATGGCTAATACCGAGACCGTGTCGCTGGCCTATTGTATAATGAACAATTCCTTTATGCTGACCTACTACCTTGCCTTCTTCATTGATGACCGGACCTGGTTCTTGAGGCAGCAATTTTCTCAAGAATGATGCATAATCACCTTCAGGAATAAAACATGCATCCTGACTCTTCTTACGTTTCGCTGTTGGCAGACCGTGCTTGCGCGCCATTTTGCGTACTTCTTCCTTGGTGAATTCACCGAGCGGGAGTATTGTTTTGGATAACTGTTCCTGTGAAAGCCGGTATAGAAAATAGGATTGTTCGTTCTTATCCTTACCTCTCTTCAAGAGATATCGCCCATCTTTTTTCTCGATGCGCGCATAATGACCAGTGGCGATCTTCTCGATGCTCGTTATATTTGTTTTCTTCAGCAGCAAGTCAAATTTCAGTAGTTGATTGCAGAGCACACATGGATTTGGAGTTCTCCCTCGTCCATACTCGGTGGCAAAATTATCGACGATCAGTTTATTGAATTCCTTCTCAAGATCGACACGATGGAAGGGGATTTCGAGATTCTGGGCGACGCGGGTGGCAAGGTCGATATTTTCTTGTTTGACTCCTTTAAACACCATGGTCGCTCCTTCGACATCGTATCCGGCATCCTTGAGCAGAGCAGCCGCGGTCGAAGAGTCGACCCCGCCGCTAAGTGCGACGAGTATGCGGGTTTTCCTGTTTACGGTGGTATCTATCTTCACTTGAGTTCCATATTAGCGTAAAAGACAAATGCCGTCAAGTGCATGCGTGGTTGACTTCTCCTTATTTTTCATATAATATACTCGATGAGGTTTCCCTCAGGCCGCCCGATAATCGAGAATACGAGGCTCGAATTCATCAATCTCAACAATGTCCTAACGGCATCGAAAAGAGAGAGAGCACACCGTATCATAGGATATATAGCGATATTCTACCACGATATTTCGGAATTGATCTTCTTGAATCAGGGTGAGCCATTCAATGCAGCAAGGATCGGGCCGGACACAAGGGAGATCGTGCCCATTGGCGAAATAGTGGAAAAGGCTAAGAAGGCAACTTCGGGGACCTTGAGCGAGTATGCAACCGATGAAATACTGCTCAAGTTGATCATTTCTTCGATAATGTTGAAGCCGCTTAAGAGTTCTATAGATTTGACGAGGATCCAGCCGAGGATTTTTCTCGATAAGTTGAAGAACACTAAGTTCAATGGTTTCATCTGGATGAGAGTGGGGTTGGAGGAATCATTCGCTTACTTTGAAAACGGTGTTATACCGGGTTGTTATATTGCTGGACATCAGGAGATTGCCCCGGAAGAGGAAATATATCCGATCCTCTTGAAACCCGAGACAAAGGTCGCGGTTTTCGACCGGGTCGAAAAAGCCGTTGCCGAGCAAGCCACGCCCGCACAGGTCGACATGTTCTGCAAAATCTTCACGGCGTTGTTAAAAGCCTATGCCCACCCTCTTGGTCAATCCCTCGTTCTGCGCAGCGCCCTGGCTTCGAAAAGCACTGCCCAGAAGGAATTTCCCTTCATCGAGAAATTCGATGTTGAGTCCGACCTGACTTTCCGTGGCGAGGTGGTCGTCGAACCTAAATCCTTTGCCCAGGGCATGGCTCGCATGTTCGATCTTATCTGTGAATCATTCTCAACCTTCCTTGGTAAGGAAAGTGAATTAATAGCACGGAAGATATTGACTGATTACCGATTTGCACTGAAGACCATGAGATTTTTTGATTACACAAAACTCAAGATTTGATGCCTCTTTTCATAATTACTACACCGATCGGAAACATGAAGGACATGACAGAAAGAGCGGTAGAAACACTGCGAGAGGTGGATTTGGTTGCTTGTGAGGATACCAGGCGGGCCGGTGTATTGTTGAAGAAATATTGTATCAAAAAGAAATTGATATCTTACTACGAACAGAATGAAAGAAGGAGGGTTCCCCAACTCATTGCTTTGCTCAAACGGGGTGAGAAAATAGGTTTGATCACCAATGCCGGAACGCCGCTCTTATCCGATCCAGGGTTTTTGTTGGTCAGGGAAGCTATCCGGCAGGGGATTCAAATTCATTCTATACCGGGGCCGTCGGCTATAACCGCTGCCCTTGCAGTTTCAGGACTGCCGGTAGATAGATTTATCTTTGAGGGGTTCTTATCGAAAAAAAGCGGACAGCGCAGGCGGGTTTTAGAACAGCTGAAAATGGAAAAGCGCACGATAGTTATTTTTGAGTCACCGCAGCGGCTGGACAGATTACTGAGAGAAATCCTTGAGGTTATCGGTGACCGCAGGGTTGTGCTGTGCCGTGAATTGACCAAGTATCATGAGGAAACAGTGTACGGACATGTCAGCACGGTATTCGAAAAGCTGAATTCAAGGAAAGGCGAGTTTACGATCGTCCTGGAAGGCAGCGATGACTGAGATCAAGGAAATCGGCAGAAGGTTTTTCGTCCGGCCGATAGTAGCTTTGCTAATGGCGCTCAGGATTCATCCCAACGTGATCACGATGGCCAGTTTAGTATTGGCAATAATTGCATTCTTTTTCTACAAAGGCGGAATTTTTTGGGCGGGAGCGATATTTCTCTTCTGGTGCGGAGTGTTCGACAGCTTTGACGGCGAGATTGCACGTCGAAGAAATCTGACCTCAAAGCTCGGAAGTTTTCTCGACTCCACGGTCGACCGCGTCAACGAATTCATAATCTATTTTGGCCTCTATTTATACTACCATGATAAGGCGAGTTACATACAGTTCTGGATCCTGATCGCCATTTTCGGTTCGATGATGGTCAGTTATACGCGCGCCCGTGCAGAGGGTTTGGGTATTTCGCCCCAGGTCGGTCTTTTCGAACGGTTTACGAGAATCGTTCTGCTAATTACAGGTTCGGTGCTCGGTCCGCGGTTCATGCCTTATGTCATAATCATCCTGGCGATCGGAACGATTCAAACGACAGTGCGCCGTATCTACTTTGTTAAACAAAAATCAAGCCCGGAGTGAGACAAGAGAGGATTCTGGATAGCGGCCAGGACGGCAGGGAAAGGGTTCTGCTGGTTTCGGTGGTGGACTCCAGGACCAGGCGCTGGCGTGTTGTGCAATCATTGGAGGAATTAGCCAGCCTGACGAACACGGCCGGAGGCGTGGTCATCGAAAGTCTGATGCAAGCAAGGCGCCGGTTCGATCCGGCTACCTTGCTGGGGGTCGGTAAAGCGAGAGAGCTGGCCGAAATCAGTGAAGAGCTCGCCATTGACCTGCTCATATTTGATACCGAACTCTCTGCGGCGCAGATACGGAACATCGAAGACATCGTGAATGTGCGGGTGATCGACCGTACTACGCTGATACTTGATATTTTTTCAAAACACGCGAGGACCAAGGAAGCGAAACTGCAGGTCGAACTCGCCCAATTGGAATATCGCCTGCCGAGATTGGTTGGTATGGGTGTTGAATTTTCAAGGCTCGGTGGTGGTATTGGTACGAGAGGTCCAGGCGAGAGGAAATTGGAGGTGGACCGGAGACGTATCAAGGAGCGGATCTCCACTCTGAAGAGGATGTTGAAGAAGATCGAACACTCGAAAGAAGTTCAGAGAAAACGCAGGGCCGATATTCCCAAAATTGCCGTCGTCGGCTACACCAATGCCGGCAAATCTTCGCTCGTCAACGCACTGACTCGTTCCAAACTCGTGACCTCGGAGCAATTGTTTTCCACCCTCGATTCAAATACCAAGGTGCTTTTTGTGCCGCCGAAATACAAGATGTTAATAAGTGATACGGTTGGTTTCCTGAAAGACCTGCCGCATAATCTGATTGCCTCTTTTCATGCGACTCTTGCCGAAGTGCTTGAGGCTGATATCTTAGTGCATATTGTCGATGCTACTTCCGAGGACCTTGAAGAGAAGATAGTGACCGTGTGCAATGTGCTTGAAGAGATCAATGCTGACAAGAAACCGAGAGTGCTGGTTTTTAATAAGATCGACAGGATTTTCGACGAGGAAAAGGAACGGTTCCAAAGTAGATTTCCAGAGGCGATGTTTGTTTCGGCCTTGAAGAATTCAGGTCTCGATCCGCTAAGAGAGAGATTGCGTGCGCATTTCTTCCCTCATGATTCTGTGTAGTATCTTGACCGCATGCACTATTGCGTTATAATAACAGGTGACTGACTACCTCGACGATGTTGTCGGACAGGAAACAGCAAAGACGTTCATCCGCACTGCAATAAAGAAAGATAATCTCTACAATCTCCTTTTTGTCGGCCCACGCGGTGTTGGCAAGCGGACCATGGGTTTTGCCCTGGCGAAAACCCTGAACTGTCCACCGCATTCTCAAAATTTCAATCTAATCGCTCCTATACCTTCCAGAATAAAAGAAAAGAGCGATAAGATACATGAGTATTCGCAAAAGTATCTGCCCGATAACCCTGTTGTTGCGACGGAAGACCGTGTGTCGATACTCATTGAGCAGATCAGAAATCTGGATCGACGTTTGATGCACATGCCCAGTCTGAATACAAAACGTATTGTGCTGATCCTCGAAGCCGATCAGATGACGGATGAGGCAGCAAATTGTTTCCTGAAGACGCTCGAAGAACCGCCGGTCGACACGATCTTCGTGCTCACCAGTTCGCGGCCTGAGTATGTATTGCCGACGATACGTTCCCGCTGCCGCATCGTTCCCTTCACTTACCTAGCGGTGGACCAGATAAAGAAAATCGTTTTTGACGGTGCCGATGATTTCATGCTGGGTAGTGCCGGTGAAGTACTTTCCTTCCGCGAAAGCAGCATTGTTGATGAGGCCATCGATGTTTTTAAAAAGACCCCGCTGACATTAAGGGCTGCAGCAGATCTCGCGTACAGTTATCATAGAAAAAGGGTCGTGGAACTCTACTATCCATTGCTGCTTTTATACCGTCTGGTTCTCTATAAGAAATTGAATATCGTCGGCAGCACCCGGTACGACCGCGATGTGAATGTCAAGGCGAAAAGGGTGGCGACCGACAAGGTGATACAAGCCATCAGATTATTGAACGACAACATTATCTTGATAGAGAGTAATGCGAACAAATTGCTGCAATTGTTCAATGTTTTATTGAGATTACCCTAGTTTTCGCCATGGCGAAAAAATTCATCTGTAACGGCATGCTGGGCAAATTATCAAGATTACTGAGAATAATAGGAGTCGATTCCACGTACACAAACGAAGGGATGGCGATTCTCTTGCTTGCTCGCAAGGAAAGCCGTGTCATAATCACCCGTAACACCAGATTGCGCGGCAGGAACGGTGTTTTTTTTCTGGATAAAACGGTCCCAGAAGAGCAGCTCTCTGCGGTGGTGGATGCTTACAACCTCTGGAGTGAGATCAGGCCCTTTTCGCGCTGTGTCATCTGCAATGACGAATTGATACCGATAGAAAAAGATGCGGTAAAAGGAAGGGTTCCGTTTTTCACCTATAAGCACTTCGATGAATATGCAAAATGCCCCCGATGTGAGCGGATCTACTGGAAAGGTAGCCACTATAAGAACATGTTGAAAGAGGTGGACACCGTCTTGATGAGGGATTGAGATGAAGAGGGCATGGCTCTTAAATACATTGCTGATTTTGGTTGCGTTCCTGAATTGCATGCCGTATGTTGGTAAAGACCGTGCAGGAAAGCTGGTGAGGGTAGCGGTCGAATGCGGTGTGGATGAGGTGCATGTGAGCGGTGTTTACAAAAAAAGATACTACAGTAATCATAGGATCACGCAGGCCGGGGATTTACCCATCCTTTTCGGGCCTAAGGACGGGAAGGTGTCCGTCAATGACCGCGATTACCGTGGAAGCGTGGAAGTGCGAAAGATCGACGGCAATCTGTGGGTGATAAATGTTCTTGATTTTGAGTCTTACTTGAAAGGCGTGGTGCCTTGTGAGATCGGAGGGATCTCGGAGAGGCAGCTTGAGGCCGCAAAGGCTCAGGCAGTGGCGGCGAGGACGTATGCACGGGCGCACATCGGCCAGTACTCGGAATTGGGATTTGACCTGTATGCGACAGTACAGGATCAGGTTTACAAAGGAATCTCCTGTGAAAGGGTATTGACCAGCAAAGCAGTAGAAGGTACGGCTGGAGAGGTGCTCTTTTATGGTAATCAGCCGATCGAAGCCAAATACCACTCCACATGCGGCGGCAGGACTGCGGATTTTAGCGATGCTTGGTCAGGCGCTTCACCGCCGTATTTACGTAGTGTCGTGTGTCGTTATTGCACAAAAAGCCCGCATTACGAATGGAAGAAGGTGATGGCAAAAGCAGATTTCTTCGCCCACATAAGAAATCGCTTGAGCCGGATAAACATCACTCTTGAACGGAGCGAGTTGATACATTCGTTCAGGATCACGAGAAGCAGACGTAGCCACAGGATCAAAGAGCTCTTTCTGACAACGAACAAGAATGAATACAAGATTCCGAACTATCGAATAAGGACGCTGTTCGGAGAACCTGGTGATCCTGGGGGGCTGTTGAAATCAAACTACGTCTACGTGAGAACAGAAGGTGATCGGGTGATAATCGAGGGCAGAGGTTTTGGACATGGCGTTGGTATGTGTCAATTCGGTGCTATAGAAATGGCGAACCAGGGTAAGAATTACCGGCAGATACTGTATCATTACTATCATGGTACAAGGATAAGGAAGGTTCGGTGATCGTCCGTTCGGCTGTCCAACAAAAGGTTCCTTTAATCGGATGCATAAGAGGGGTTGACAAAATAGGTTATTTCAATATAATATGACAGACTTAAGTCTAAGATATGATGTTGACTTGAAATACATGGGGGGTATAGTGAGAAGGAGCGCGCAATGATATCGCCACGCAAGGAATATGCTATAGGTCAGATACTCAAAAATGCCAATGATCTTGAGATCAAAGGTAAGGTACCTGATGCCATCAAGGAAGTAAAAAAGGCAGTTGATTTGAATCCCGAGGACGGCAACCTTTACAACCGTTTGGGCGATCTGTACATGAAATTGGATGAGAAAGAAGAATCAATTTCGAATTTCCGGAAGGGTGTCGAGGCCTTTCGAAGGGATAATTTCCTGCGAAATGCACTCGCTTTGAGTAAGAAGATATTGCGATATGAACCGGATGGCTTTGACATGTATTATACGATTGCCGATCTCCATACCGAACTCGATGAGAAGCAGGATGCTGCTCAATACATTTTCGAATACATTGACAAACAGGCTGATCAGCAGAAGAAGAAAGAGATACTTAATGCGATTGACTATCTCAAGAGCCTGGAATTAAGGGACGAGAGACTTCTTAAACGGATCACCGAATGCCAGAATTTGGTGCAAAAAGGCGAATTGGAAAAAATTCATTCGAGCGAAATCGTTGCCGAGACGGCTGTTGCGGAAAAACCCAAGCGCGTTGAATCTCCGGCTGCGGTAAAGGTCGAAGCACAGCCTCAAAAGCGGGCAGTGAATGATGAACGCATTGCAGAATTCATCAAAGAATCTAACGGGGTACAGGTACTGAGAAAAGACATTGGCCAACTCGATGCATCTGTCAGGGAGGTCGAGCAGGCAGTGGTTTCGCTCAAGGAAGCGATCCGTTTGGACGAAATTGCCGCCACGCTCAAGAATTCCCTTGGTGCTTTGTCAGGCGACCAAAAAAAGGCTCTTTCGGTTATGCAGCAGTCAATCACTGATAATCTGGATAAGATTGAGAAGTCTGTGAAAGCATTGTATCAGAGTTCGGATAAGAGCATGCAGGACCTTCATGCTAATCTGGACAGCTTGAGTAAAGCGTTGGCCAGTCTTAGTAAGAATCAGGCGAACATCGCGCAGCAACTCAACACCAATCTAGCAAATTTGAACGTCAACTTCAAGACATTGACCGATAATTCACTCGATGTGATGAAGTCGGTGCAGGAAAGTTACAAACAGGCGACCGACGATATGTGTTGCCGTTTGGATGACACAAAAGACGCCAGTGGTAAATTGGTCAAATCAACCAACGATATGAAACAGGAACTCAGTGAGACGTCGAATTCCTTGTCAAAATACATGATTGCTCAGGAGTCAAAGGAGAAAAAACGGGACCGGTACATGACCATCATTCTCGTCATCAGCGCAATAATTTGTGGGTTGTTTGTAGTCTCCCTGATTTTCAAGTAATCTCCGGTAGAGATACTGGCTAGACCTTTGCCCGCATGCTGAGATAGGCGTGTATAAAACCATCGATTTCACCATCCATGACCTTATCCGCCTGCGAAGTTTCGTAATCTGTACGATGGTCCTTGACGAGTTTGTACGGGTGGAATACGTATGAGCGTATTTGATGGCCCCAGGCGATTTTTGTTTTCTGTTTGTTCAATTTTTCGATCTTTTCATCTTCTTGCCTCTGATAATAGTCGTAAAGCCGGGACCGTAATATCTTCATGGCATTAGTTTTATTCTGAAATTGCGACCGTTCGTTTTGACATTGAACTGCAATTCCCGTTGGAATGTGGGTGATCCTGACTGCCGAAGAGACTTTATTCACATTCTGCCCGCCGTGTCCGCCGGCCCGGTATGTGTCGATCCGCAAATCGTCATCGTTGACCTCAACACTGATATCTTCTACTTCAGGGTATACGAATACTGAAGCAAAGGAAGTGTGACGCCGCGCGTTCGAGTCGAATGGCGATATGCGCACCAGCCGGTGGATGCCAACTTCTGCCTTGAGCAAACCATAGGCGTATTTACCAACTACTTCGATGGTGGCCTCTTTTATCCCGGCCACATCACCCGGCAGGAAATCAAGCATCCGGTGTGTGAAGTTCTTCATCTCAAACCAACGCGTGTACATACGGAGCAACATTTCAGCCCAGTCACATGACTCGGTCCCGCCGGCACCAGGGTGGATCGTGAGAATACAGTTTTTCGCGTCATCCTCTTTGCCCAGTAGCAGCTTCAATTCAATGTCCCTGAGTTTGCCTTCTATTTTTCTCGCCTCGGCGGTCGCTTCGGCCAGCATTTTTTCATCGATTTCCTCTAGCTCTATCAAACCAGATAGAAGTTCGATGTCCGCCCCAATTTCTGTGACTGCCTGGAGCCAGAACTGTTTATCGTTTATTTCCGACATGATTTTCTGAGCTTCGGTTTGATTTGCCCAGAATTCCGGGTTTGAGGTTTTGGTCTGTAGTTTCTTTAGTTCTTGCTCGAGTTTCTGAAGGTCAAAGATGCTCCTTCAGACCATCAAATCTCGTCTTGAGTTTTTTTATTTCATCGACGGTTACGACATTCGAATCAGACGGCTTGTTCACCAGCTACTCCTTCGATTTACTCGCTTTTGCCGGCGCTGTTTTTTTTGCAGCATATCGTCTCTTGAATTTTTCCACCCTGCCCGCAGAATCGACGATTTTCTGTCGTCCGGTGAAAAATGGGTGGCACTTTGAACAAAGATCAACGCTGATTTTTTCAACCGTCGATCTCGTTTCGACCCGATTACCACAAGCGCAGGTTACTACACAGGACATGTATTTTGGGTGAATTTTCTTTTTCATATTAAATTCTCCTTATTATTCATTACTCATGGATTCGAGGAATTCTTTGTTCGTTTTGGTCCGGGACATCTTTTCCGCAAGGAATTCCATCTGTTCTATTGTGTTCATCTCAGAAAGTAGTTTACGCATGATCCACAATCGATTGATCTCAAAGTCCGCCAGCAGCAACTCCTCTTTCCTGGTTCCTGATTTGTATAGATCGAGGGATGGAAAGATCCTTCGATCAGAAAGTCTCCGGTCGAGTATCAATTCAAGATTACCAGTGCCTTTGAATTCTTCAAAGATCACCTCATCCATTCTGGATCCAGTATCGATCAGTGCTGTTGAGACTATTGTCAGACTACCACCTTCTTCGATGTTCCTTGCCGCTCCGAAGAATTTCTTTGGTTTTTGCAGTGCGGTGGAGTCGAGACCGCCGGACAAGGTCTTACCGGAGTGAGGAACAACGGAATTGTGAGCACGGGCGAGTCGGGTCAGACTGTCGAGAAGTATGACGACGTCCTTTTTAGTCTCGACCATGCGTTTCGCCCGCTCGAGAATGATCTCGCCGACTTCGGTGTGGCGCTCCGGTGTTTCGTCAAACGTTGAGGAGACGACTTCGGCATCAACCGAGCGTTCGAAATCAGTTACCTCCTCCGGTCTTTCATCAATAAGCAGTACAATGAGATATATCTCGGGGTGGTTCGTCGTGATTGAGTTCGCGATTTTTTGCAGTAACACCGTCTTGCCAGCCCGAGGTGGTGATACTATTAATCCGCGCTGACCTTTGCCAATAGGCGTGAACAGATCAACGATACGCATCGAGCGGTCATTCTTACCCTCGATCTCCAGGTGAATGCGTTCGTTGGGGTACAGGGGAGTCAGATTGTCAAACAGTACGCGCTCGCGGAATTCGGAAAGCGGTATATTGTTTATGTGTTCAATTTTGATCATCGCGAAATAGCGTTCGCCTTCGCGCGGCGGACGGGCAAGACCCCTGATGTGATCGCCGACCTTGAGGTTGAATTTTCGTATCTGCGAGATTGACAAATATATGTCATCCTGGCTCTGCAAATAGTTGTAATTGGGCGATCGCAGGAACCCATAACCTTCGGGATGGATTTGCAGCACTCCTTCAACCGGTACGAGCTCGGACCGCTTCGTCTCCGCTTCGATAATTGCATGTATCAGATCAGGTTTTTTGAGATCTGTGAAACTGGCTAGACCCAAATCCTTTGCAATATCATGCAGTTCTGTTACCTTTCTCTTCTTTAAATCATCTATTTCCATTAATCACCTTCCATTTGTGGTCAGTTTAAGTATTGATAATTTTTGCTAAATGCAGTTTTATTTTGTTCAATGCTGACCTATGGGCAACTTAAATTGGTAGCCTACTATATGGATTCAGTACCGTTCAACTATGAGATTATACTTGTATTTTGCGTTTTGTCAATACCCTATTTTATCTTGAGCATTCGCTCGATTGAACTCAGTGCTTGCCTTCGCGTCTGCTCGTCGATCTCGATCTTGTGTTCATCACGTTCAAGTGACCACATGATCTTCTCAACCGTGGTCAGTTTCATGTTTGGACATATCGCGTTCGGACTACCCGGTATGAACTCCTTGGCAGGATTCTCCTTCTTGAGCCTATGTAACATGCCCAGTTCAGTACAGATTATGAACTGTTCTGCATCATTTTCCTGGGCATACGTGATCATCTGGGACGTTGAGCAGATAGTATCAGCTACTTCCTGTACGTCGAGGCGACATTCTGGATGGGCGACGATTCTTGCATCGGGGTATTTATCTTTCAACTTCATCAATTCTTCTCTTGAAAAGACCATGTGGGTCGGGCAATATCCTGGCCAGAGAATGAATTTCTTATTCGGTGACCTTTTCGCAATATACGAACCCAGGTACTGGTCTGGAATGAAAAGTACCTTGTTTTCACTCAGTGATTGTGCGACTTTCATTCCATTGGCTGAGGTGCAGCATATGTCACTCAATGCTTTGACATCGGCGTTTGAGTTCACATAGCACATCACCGCGGCGTTTGGATTATTTTTCTTCTCGTCCGATAACTGCCCTGGTGTTATCATATTCGCCATCGGACACCCAGCGTGCTGATCGGGCATGAGGACCGTTTTATTGGGATTGAGTATCTTGGTAATCTCAGCCATGAAATAGACCCCACAGAGGAGAATGGTATCCTGGGTAATACCTTGTGATATTCTGGCAAGCTCCAGCGAGTCGCCGACATAATCGGCAATATCCTGGATCTCAGGCAATTGGTAATTGTGCGCAAGAATGATGGCATTTTTCTCTTGCTTGAGTCTGGCGATCTGTTCGGTGATGTTACGTGTCAATTCTAATCTACTATCGCTTCTGCGGATAGAATGTAGTTGATGGGGTTTACAGCACTGTGGGACAGGCGAACTTCATAATGGAGATGAGGTCCGGTCGATCTGCCCGTGTTTCCTACATATCCAATGACGTCACCGCGTCTTACCTGCATGCCGGAATTGACTCTGACACGTTGACAATGGGCGTACATTGTCATGAATCCGTACCCGTGGTCGATTTCGACACACAAACCATAATCTTTTTTGTTACCTGCGTATCGAACGATACCGCTGGCAGGAGATACAATGGGGGTGCCAGTAGGTGCGGCAATATCCAATCCCTCGTGCATTTTCACCAGGCCGGTAAATGGATCGACCTGATAGCCGTAGCCGCGGATCATCCATCCCTGCACCGGCATGATCGATGGCGTGTGATCCCTGAGAAATGCCTTCTCACGAAGAAAGTTAACCAGCTCCACGTAGCTCGTTCTTTGGAGACGGGCTCGACCGACAAGATTATCCAGCGTTTCCGAGATGTAGGTGAGGTTTTTCTTAACATTCGCGGACAGATCTTCCTGCGCGAATTCAGGCGTAAACCCTCCCACTCCCATATCGCGCAGTTCTTCATCGATCGGCTTGAGCGGTGCATAGGTACGGAGCTTGTTGTCATAGATCTTAATGCTGTCGATCACCGTCTGCAGACCAGAGAGTTCATTCTCAATTCGTTCAATCTCTTCCTGCACGACACGATTTTCGTTCAGAACCTGTGACAACCGGTTACGGTCGACTTCCTTCTTTGCATAACTGGTCAGGCTGTAGAAGAAAGATGTGATTATCAGCACACACACGACCGTGATGACTATCAAATACCCCGTTTTGATGCGGAGATTCGTAGTTTTGCTTCCCTTTCCAGGTATTAAAATAATGTCCAAATCTTTGCTCCGGCTAATTATACCGAGTCACCATAGAAAGTCAAGCATACCGGTATCATTCCCTGTCCATCGGTATTTTGACTTTTTTATCGTGAGCGAAGCGGATTGCCGCTTCATAGCCAGCATCGAAGTGGCGCGCGATACCGATACCCGGGTCATTTGTCAGTACTCGGTTGATACGCTCGTCCATGTCAGCGGTGCCGTCGCAAACCAGCACCTGTCCTGCGTGGATCGAGTAACCGATGCCGACTCCGCCGCCGTGGTGTACCGAAACCCATGAGGCACCTGAAGCGGTATTCAGCAGACCGTTCAGAATTGGCCAGTCAGCTATAGCATCTGAACCGTCGAGCATTCCTTCGGTCTCGCGATAAGGTGACGCTACCGAACCGGTGTCCAGGTGGTCCCTGCCTATTACTATCGGGGCAGCGATCTTGCCGGTTCTTACGAGGCGGTTTATCTCCATGCCGAACCGGTCACGCTCACCATATCCGAGCCACATGATACGAGCCGGCAAACCCTGGAAAGGGATTTTCTTCTGCGCCAGTTCGATCCATCTGCGTATCGACGGGTCGCCACCGAACATCTTGAGGACGACTCCGTCCAGATTGTGTATATCGCGCTTATCGCCAGACAATGCCGCCCATCGGAAAGGACCGCGTCCATGACAGAACAGAGGTCTGATGTATTCGGGCACGAAACCCGGTATTGCGAAGGGATTTTCGACGCCGGCTTTCTTTGCCTGCCCGCGTATGTTGTTACCATAGTCGAAAGCAACCGCTCCTTTCTTCTGTATCTCGAGCATTGCCTCCATCTGTCTGGCGATCGATTCGAGCGCGCGTTTCTTGTATTCTTCAGGATCTCTTGCACGCAACGAGTTGGCGTCGTCGAGGCTCATGCCACCCGGAACATATCCGTTCAATTCATCATGTGCCGATGTCTGGTCGGTCAGGATGTCGGGTATGATATTTCTCTTCAGGAGTTCGGGTTCGATTTCAGATGTGTTACCGACCAGACCGACCGAACGCGGTTGTTTTCTCTTCACCGCTTCAAAGACAAGATCGAGGGCCTCGTCAAGATCGTCAACCATGAAATCGCAAAAACCCTGGTCAACGCGCTTCCGAATGCGTGCTGGATCAACTTCGATAGCGAGGATCACGCCCTCATTCATAGTGGCAGCCAGGGGTTGGGCGCCGCTCATTCCACCCATGCCTCCGGTTAGAATCCACTTGCCTTTCAAACTTCCACCAAAGTGTTGCCGCGCGCATGCGGCAAAGGTCTCATAAGTTCCTTGAATAATGCCTTGAGTGCCGATGTAGATCCATGAACCCGCAGTCATCTGTCCGTACATAATCAGACCGAGCGCTTCGAGTTTACGGAAATAATCCCAATTTGCCCAGTTGGGCACTAGCAGCGAGTTTGCGATCAGTACCCGGGGCGCATGTTTGAACGTACGGAAAACGCCGACTGGCTTGCCCGACTGGACCAGTAGTGTTTCATCGTTCTCGAGTTTCCTGAGTGTGTCAACGATCGCGTTGTAGCATTTCCAGTTCCGGGCGGCTCTACCGCTTCCTCCATAGACGACCAGTTCTTCTGGTTTTTCTGCGACCTCAGGATCGAGGTTGTTCTGCAGCATCCGGAGCGCAGCCTCTTGTTGCCAGCTCTTGCACGTTATTTTGGTTCCATGTGGTGCGGATACAGGTTTGTACGCGTAATCTTTGATGGTACTGGTTTTCTTCATGAGACCTCCTGGTTCATTCTATGTGAAAAAGAATGATTTGTCAAGTTGACCGCCCTCGGTGTACTTGTCTCAGCTGTTGTTGACTCACCGTGCAAAATATGTATAATAGCCAGGATGAAAAAAATTGTATTGTTGGTGTTCATGTTATTGCTGACTTGCGTTTCGAATGAATCGAAGGCAAAAAGGATACTCGACCAGGGGTTGAGCGATGCATCGCCCTTTGTACGGGTCAGTGCGGCAAAAGCGTTGATGATGCTTGGCGATGTTCGGGGTAACAGACTGCTGATGGAAATGGCCGCGCAGGATGAAACAGAGCTGCAGGTGAACGCACTGAATGCTCTATACGAGGCAGGCTATGGAGAGCTCGAGCCGGTGGTGATCGGCCTGTGCAGTAACCCAAGCGCGGCTATTCGCGAGGCGGCATACCGGATCGTGGCTTCGAGCGATGAGCAGGAGGCGCGAACGATTCTCTTGCAGGGTATATATGATGAATTTTCCCGCGTGAGAGAGGTTGCTTATTCTGGTCTGGGTAAGTTCCAGGAGATGGACGCGTTGCTCCAGGGGTTACGTGATCCCGATCCACTTGTCCGCATTAGTGTTGCCAGAACACTGGGCGAGTTAGGATCCGACGGTATGTCTGATTTCATACGAGAGGAATTGAGAAAATTCCGGCCCGATGTGTGGGGCAAAGGCGTGATTGCCATTGCTGAAGTACGTGACACGACGAACATTCAATTTTTCAAGAGGTTACTGGAGGAGGGCACGGAGGAACTAAGGATACACGCGGCCGAGGCTCTCCTTATTCTCAATGATGATGCAGGCGTCCAGACGTTGTTGCGCTCCCTGCAGTCGAAAGACCCGTTCGTTCGCATAGGTGCGGTTGAAGTACTATCACGATATGATGTGCCGGATGCTTATGATGAACTGAGGACCGCAGTCCGGGATGAATACATCAATGTTGCTGTCCGGGCTGTCGAGGCATTGGCTAAACATGACGCGGCGAATCAGAAAGAACTCTTTGCCGAGCTGATGGATGCCTCGAACGTCTTGCTCAGGGTCAGTGCAGCATTCGCATATTTGAGGAGCTAAGATGGGTTTGCGTTTGTATAATACAATGAGCGGAAAATTGGAGGAATTCAAGCCGTTGGGCGATACAGTGAAGATTTACACGTGCGGCTTGACTGTTCAGAGTGAACCTCATGTCGGGCACATACGCGCCGCGATGGTTCGTGATACATTGATGCGATGGCTCGGGTATCTTGGATATAATGTAGTGGCGCTTGAGAATTTCACTGATGTGGACGACAAGATAATCGAAAAACAGAAAGAGTTTAACAAAGACTGGCGCATGATCGCCCAGGACAATATCGATACATATCTGTGGGCATGCGACCGATTAAATATCGAGAGGGCGACCTTTTATCCAAGGGCGTCACAGCACATGGAAGAAATAATCGATCTCGTTGCTCGGTTGATTGAGAAAGGATTTGCGTACGAAAAGAAGGGTGACGTATATTTCCGTGTCCGCAAATTCCCCGACTACGGTAAATTGTCAAAAAAGAGCATTGATGATCTAGTGGCCGGGGCGCGCATTGCGCCGACCGAATCGAAGGATGACCCGTTGGATTTCGCACTGTGGAAGGCGGCAAAACCTGACGAACCCTACTGGCTCAGTCCATGGGGCAAAGGAAGGCCCGGCTGGCATATCGAATGCTCGGCGATGTCGATGCGGTATCTTGGAGAGACGTTTGACATCCACACGGGCGGCGAGGACTTGATATTTCCCCATCATGAGAATGAACTCGCTCAGTCACTGGCGGCAACGGGCAAGCCGTTTGCCCGTTTCTGGCTTCACAATGGGTGGGTTACGTTGACCGGGGAAAAAATGTCAAAATCCACCGGGCACTATTCGCCGATAAAAGAAGTGCTGAAAAAATACTCGGCTAATGTGATACGCATGTTCATGCTCAAGACCCATTATCGCAAGCAACTCGCATACGATGATGAGAGGCTCGATGAAGCCCGGGCTGCCCTGACGACGATAAAGACTTATTTGGACAACGCCGCGAACAAATACGGGGAGATCAAGACGATATCAGAGCCAATGATGCTCGATACATTTGCTGAGGCGATGAACGACGATTTGAATACTTCGAGGGCGTTGAGTGTGATATACGAATTGATAAAGAAGGGTTATGAAGCCGATGATGTCAGAATCGCAGCCAGTGTCGAATACTATTTGGCTCTACTGGGTTTCATGAAAGAGTCTTCGGTCGCAGCCGAACCGTGCGCGGATGTAATGGTGATCTTGAGCGAGGTCAAGAAACGTCTGCAGAATGAAGAAAGGGACGAGCTGCTGAACGAGATCGCAGGTGATTGCCTTGGTTTGTTGGAGAGCAAGGGTGCTGGTGGTGTACGTCCAATCGTAATAGATCTGCTCCTGGACATCAGGAACAAACTGAGAAAAGAAAAGAACTATGAGCTCGCCGATTACATAAGAGAAAGGCTGCAGGAGAATAACATCATCGTCGACGATCAGGGTGATGGCAGTACCTTCCGCTCGGGGACCGTATGATCCAGGCAACTCAGGTCAGGCGAGGGATGCTTGTTAAGATCGGCGATGACCCGCATGTCGTTTTGAGCGTTACTCACATAACTCCGGGTAACAAACGGGGTATGATAATATGCAACTTGAGAAATCTTCAAACCGGTCTATCCACCGAGACAAGGTTCAGGTCGAGCGACCGGGTCGAAGAAGCCGAGATAGAGCAGGTTGAAATGGAATATATTTATTTCTCCGACGATAAATATTTCTTCATGAATTTGGAGACCTATGAGCAACTCGCGCTTGGTGCCGAACTTCTGGGTGATGGGGTAAAATTCCTCAAACCCAACGTTCGCGTCGGTGTTGAATTCTACGAGGGAAAACCTTTTGGTGTCATTTTGCCAAAGTACGTGAACCTGAAGGTGCTGGAAACTCAAGCTAACATAAAGGACGCGACTGCCCAGGCGCAATCGAAGCCGGCGAAACTCGAAGGCGGGCACGTCTGCCAGGTTCCGTCGTTTGTTGTAGTTGGTGATCTTATTAAAGTGAACACCGAAACCGGTCAATATGTGGAACGTGTGTAGCATATGGACTATGGGATCGGCGCAATGCTTTCCACCAAGGAGGATTAGTGGCTGATGAACTGCTGGACGAAATAAAGAGAATCGCGGAGAAGATTCCCGGTTGCCGCTACACGAGTATTGTTGGGTATGATGGTATCTCCGTTGCCCAGCATGTCATACAGGCGAATTTCGACGTGAACTCATACGATGCCGAGATCTCCTCAATTATGCTCGTGGCGAAAGAGGTGAGGGAGAATCTTTCGCTCGGTGATACGCGTGAACTCATCTGGCTCACCGATGATCTATTTTTTATTATTCATCCGGTTGGTGCCGATTACTTCATCTATGCATGTCTGAAAGCCACGGGGTCCAATCCGGGTGCGGCACGTATTGCACTCAACAAAGCAAGGCAGAAGATCCATAGTCTCATCTATCAGGAAGAATAATTACCCGAGTATAACCTTCGGCACATAACAACTCATACACTGTTCCGATAAAGAAATCTTAACTGGCTTTGGATGATACGGCCGAGCCGTATCTTTTCGTTCGCCAGGATATTTTGCTATAAAAATATGGGCTTGTCATAGAGCCGGGGAGGAATAAATAAGGAATTTAGCTGTCGGTCTATTGTTGTCGGTTGTACTCGGCATTATTATTCAGGCATTGTTCGCTCTTCCGGTATTGTATTACGTCCCTTTGATGGTGATCGCTTTTGTCATGTCTGTCTGGAAATACCATTTTCTTTGCGTGGCGGTGTTTGCCCTGGCGGCCTTGAACCTGGAGTACAACCGCTCCGTGGATATAGCACTGACAGAAAGGGATATGGAATATTCTGGTGTCGTGCTCGCTGAGGAAAGTTATGAACATTATACAAGGCTCTTCATCCGCGTGGACAGGGTACTCTTTTCTTCTGATACCGTATTTTGCGCTTTTCCAGTGGAATACTACGCTCATGAACATGGTCAGTTCCTCGGCAAGCGAGTCACGGTCAAAGGTAAGGTCAGGGGAGCAAAACGCATTTACAGACCTGCTGTTTTAACCGGTGAGATCATTGAGTCAATTGGCCGTGAACATATTTTTGGAGTCGTTTTCAGCCCAATCAGGAAATATATCGACCGGCTGCTCAGTGGTTTCTTTGATCTTGAACGGTACAGCATAGCCAGTGGTTTGACATTGGGTGGTAGCGGGCGATTGAGCAGGGAATTGAAGGATGTTTTCAGCAGGGCGGGAACATTGCATATCCTTGCGGTGTCCGGTTTACATGTCGGTTTTGTGGGAGCTTTTTTTGGTGCCGTGTTGCTTTTCATACCATTAGATTACCGGGCGAAATTCATCATCGTGATATGCGCACTGTTCATGTATGCAGGTGTGACAGGATTTCGTCCCAGCGTGTGCCGAGCGACGCTCATGGCATTCCTGTTTGGCCTGGCTTTGGTGTCGCAGAGAAATGTCGACAGCATGCATATCGTCAACATAACGGCAACTGTATTCCTGCTGGTCAACCCAGTGCTGCTATTCGATGTAGGCGCTCAGCTCTCATTTGCTGCGGTCTATGGCATATTGTATTTGTATCCAATACTTGAGGATAATTTTATCAAGAAAACACACACGCGATTTCTAAAGGGTGTGCTCAGGATGATGGCAGTGTCGTTCTCCGCACAGCTTTTTGTCGGGCCTTTGCTCATCTACTATTTCAACAGGTTACCAGTCTACGCTGTCGTCGCGAATCTGCTTATCGTCCCGCTCGCATCAGCAATAATCTTCATGCTATTTCTTTGCTTCACGATCGGCTGGATATCCTTTACCTTTGCGAGGATAATCGCATTACCAGCAGGCATTCTCATTGATGTTCTGACTATACTTTCAAATTTCTTTGCAGGCCTTCGTTTCTCTGCACTGAAACTCAACATTACGCCGCTGGTGATCTTTCCACTCTACCTGCTGGCGTGGAAGAGGATCAGAAAACTTATGCTGTGGTCTGTAATGGTTCTTGTCCTTCTCCTTTCAGTTGCGTGGTCAGTTGATTGTCTGATCGTTTGTGCATCGCCGCGTGGGATTTTTATCGCGATGCCCGATGACACAAGAATCTACATTACCGACAGGGTGTCTGCTGCACAGCGTGCATTTCTGCAGAAGCATGGTGTCGATGCCGTGGATTATCTCGTTGCCGGGTCAAGGAGTCATCCAGTGAAAAGAGATTTCGTCGAGTGGCCAGAAGATCTGCATTTTCTCGGATTCGAATGCGGTGATCTGGAGATCGCCATCTACGAGCGATTGCAGATAAAATACCGTGGGTGTAAGATGGAATATTCACGGTCTTTCTTTGATGAACAACCCGATGATGGAAAAATCAGGTATATTTTGTCCAATGGGAAGGTCTGCCATGTTGTTGAGGGTTCATTGTATAATACGATCTTCGAGCAAATGATCGTTGATTTGCGTACAGCTGTCGCCCGGATCAGATTACTTTTTTGTATTTAGACACGCGGAATCGAACAGGTCAGTCGTATTGAAGAATCAGATCATCCAAGACTGCCCACTGCTTTTTCAACCGCTTCGAGTATTTCGCACGATTTGACGAGTCCTTTCATCTTGTTGTGATCGTCATACAAAGGACGGTCTTCTTCAAGGTGCTCGACGTGCTTGCGTATCGTTTTCTTTGCAGTTACGACACCTTTACCGGGTATGAAATCACGGAAATCGAGCGCCTGCGCTGCTGCCATGAATTCAATACCCAGTATCCCGTACGCATTGTCAATGATCTGAGCATTCTTGAGCGCCGTGTTCATGCCCATCGAAACGAAATCCTCCTGATCTGCTGCTGCGGGTATCGACATCGTTGCTGCCGGGGCCGAAAGTATGCGTTGTTCGACAATGAGCGTATCCGCGGTGTATTGACTCAGCATCAATCCCGAGAACATGCCGGCTCCTTTGGTCAGGAACGCGGGCAAGCCGACGCTCAGGTTCGGGTTGGTCATCCGATTCAATCGTCTCTCCGAGAGCACACACACCATGGTCACCGCCGTACCTACCATCTCCATTGGAAGTGATACCGGGGTGCCCTGAAAATTGGCGCCGGTGATCGT
Organism: candidate division WOR-3 bacterium; assembly: GCA_029858255.1. Classification (NCBI taxonomy): domain Bacteria; kingdom Pseudomonadati; phylum Caldifarciminota; species Caldifarciminota bacterium. Next base: position 69,741 of record JAOUFJ010000005.1, read on the forward strand.
CAGTTTATATTCAGGAAAAAATACCGGATTATCACCGACCCCGTTGAGTTCGATCTCGACCTGTTTCTTCGCGTGAGCGACCGCATCGTGTGCCGCACCGATGACTTGAGGTGAGGATCGCATCGAATAGGCATCCTGGACCTTCATCTTGTGCTTGCCGGTAAGGAGGTCACTGCCTTCTATGCATTTCATGATTGCCCGGGCTGATCTGACAGCACCGGCAAAGCCGCGCGCTTCGTGCAACCTGCTATCATAAGGTTTCAGATTCGCAAGCAGTGCCTCGAGCGTCATGGCACAGGCGATCTCCGCTTGCTTTAACCATCGATTGATATCGAAGATCTGCAGCGCGCTGATCGCGGTGAGAAGGTTGGAACCATTTATGCAAGACAAACCATCGCGCGCCTGCAATCCAGGGATTTCTATGCCCGCTTTCTCCATTGCGACCTTTCCGGGCAGACGTTCACCCCTGTAAAACGCCTCGCCTTCTCCCATCAGAAGCAATGCGATCTGTGACATTGGGGCGAGATCACCGCATGCGCCGACCGAACCTTTCTGGCACACCACCGGCGTTACCCCTTTGTTCAGCATTTCTGCATACGTAAGGGGTATTTCAGGCCGGCATCCGGATTTACCTTTGCTCATGACGTTTATTCGACTGGCCATGGCGCCTCTGACGTGCTCGATTGGAGCCGGGTCACCGATGCCTGCAGCGTGATTGTATATCAAATACCTCTGGAATTGTTTGACCTGTTCATCGCTGAGCACAACCTCGGACAGTTCACCTATGCCAGTATTGATGCCGTACATGATCTCCTTTGCTTTGATCTTTTCTTCGATCAGGACGCGGCATTCTTTGACCTTATCGAGTGACCCGGGTGCGATTTGGACCTTTTCATTGTTCCGGGCAATATCAACAAGTTTTTCGATCGTTAAATGCTCACCATCCAACACGATTGCCATAAATTCTCCTTTTTATCTAAATAACACAGCCGGTAGAATGAATTTGATTAATTTCACAGGATGATAGATACTAACCAGAATCTACTAAAAGTCAACCGTCGCGAGATGATGCCCGGCTGCGGTTCCGGGTAATCGTTGTTTCTTTGTTCGGTGCGTGTCGCGGTGGTCTTGTGGTGCATGCTTGACGTGGATTTCTCTGACCACTATACTTTACGGTGCATTGCAGGTTATGCAAAAACGAGCGAAAAATATCCAGAACGATGCCTTATTGTTCGTGTTGTATACGCGATAGGTTTGAAGAAATAGAATTGAGTATTCTAAGAATACATGGTAACACAAGAAAACCTTATGCACTACCACGTGCGGTCCCTGATTGTGACACCGGTATCAGATGTCAGTTATGCGTTAATGAGTGTAGTATTGCAGAAGGTGAATTCGGATATTGCGGTGTGCGGCAGAACGTAGCCGGTAGGATCGTCGGTCCGGACAAGAACTGGGCGTATGCTGATTGGTATCACGATCCCCTGCCGACCAATTGCGTTGCTGATTGGGTATGTAAAGGAAGCAGAGACCATGGTTATACCAACCTGGCAGTCTTCTATGAATCGTGCACTTTCAATTGTCTTTTCTGCCAGAACTGGCATTACCGTGACCGTAAGACAAGGACCACGACCGAAGATCTGTTGCGGGCAGCTGATGCTACGACCAGCTGCGTGTGTTTTTTTGGCGGAGACCCGACGCCCTTTGCCATGCATAGTCTGGAGGCAGCAAAACAGCTTAAAGAAAGAACGAGAAAACTCCGGATTTGCTGGGAGACCAATGGTTCGATTTCTCCTGATTTGATGGAGAAATGGGTGGATTGTGCGCTCGCTACTGATGGCTGTATTAAGATCGATTTCAAGACGTTCAACGAGAATCTGAATATCGCGCTGTGCGGAGTATCGAATAAGAATACAAGGAAGAATATCGAACTGGTCGCTCGCTATATTGGGGCGAGAGAAAAACTTCCAATTCTCATTGTAAGCACACTGCTGATACCGGGCCATATCGATGAGGCCGAACTCAGTTCCATGGCGAAGTTCATCGCTTCAGTCAATAAGGACATACCATGGTCTTTTCTCGGATTCTACCCGCATTTTCGGTTTAATGATCTGCCTTGCACCTCACACAAACAGGCTGAGATGGCGCTGTCTATTGCCAGAGACTACGGGATCAATAATACGCATCTGGGCAATGTTCATCTTTTGCAGTGACATTGTGGACAAGTGATCTAGTGGTCTACATGACCATCACTGTAATCTTATGTCCGCATCACTGTCCCGCTGCGCGGGGATCCTCGAATTACTTTGAGTTAAATACAGAACGCGAAAATTCGGGATAATCGATATACGAAGTGTAAGCCTGTTCCCATTGATTGTTACGGTATTTAGAGTATACTGAATCCATAAACAAATGAAGAAGATATCAAGGAATTTTCTGGCGGTGTTCTTCAGTGATGGCATAACGCGCATCATCGGGTTTGCGGCGACTGTTTACATAGCGCGGCTGCTCGCAGTTGAAGGATTTGGTCTGATAAATTTCGGACTGGCGTTTATCAGTTACGCACTTCTATTTGCCAACCCAGGGTTGACAGTGATCGGCGCTCGCGAGGTCGCAAAGGATGCAAGTGACCGCCGTTACATCGAGGAGATTCTGGGTTTGCGTCTGTTCCTGGCTGCTGTCATTTTCATAATTTTCTTCGCAGGTACGTTTCTCATTTCTGATGAAAGCATGACCAAGCAGGTCATTCTTCTCTATTCAGTGACATTGTTCCCTTTTGCCGTGCTGTTGGAGTTCGTATTTCAAGGTAGGGAAGAGATGGCATATATTGGCGTCAGCCGTATTCTCCAGTATGCCGTATATCTGATAGGGCTCCTTATCTTTGTGAAAAGCACTCGTGATATTCTGTTCGTCCCGTTCTCATTCGTCCTCGGTTATGCAGCATCTGCATTATTTTTGTTTGTCATTTATGTCAGAAAATACCGGTCATTCAGGTTCCGTTTTTCTTTTTCGCAATGGCGCGTGATCCTGACGGCGTCAATCCCGGTTGGCCTGGCGATTATCTTTAATCAGGTAACGATAAGCCTGCCGCCGATCGTCCTCGGTCTGTTCAAGACGAATTATGATGTCGGTATTTTCAGTGCGGCATACAAAGTAGTCTTTACATTGTTGATAATTGAAAGAGTATTCTACTATGTTTTCTTCCCGGTACTTTCGAGACAGTACGCCGAGAACCCGGAAAAACTGAAGAGTAATTTCTCTTTTCTAACCAGGTTCCTCTTCGCGCTCACCATTCCACTCTCGCTGGGAGGATTAATGCTTGCGCCAGGTATTATCCATATCATCTTTGGTCAGGCATTTCATGATGCCTCGAATGTTCTGCGCGTTCTGCTCTTGTATTTCATGATCGTGCCAATTAATACGATCTACGGTTACGGGTTGATAGCAATAGATAGAGAGAAACAATTTTTCAGGATTATCACAATAACGGCCGTCATCAGCGCGGTACTAATATTTCTGCTGGGATTGAAATTCGGATTCTATGGCGCGGCACTTGCGTTGTTGATCAGCGAGTCTCTTAGCATCTTTCTAATGCACCGGGCGTTGAAGAGGGTCGTCCCGTTTGAAAGTATAAGGTACGCTCTGAAACCTCTGGGTGCATCAATAGTGATGGTCGTTGTTTTGTATCTGGTCCAACCGTGGCATTTATTTACAGCGATCATAGCCGGTATCTGTGCTTACCTTGCAGTTTTCTATCTGATCCGGGGATTCTCGGTGCAGGATTTGAAAAACATCAGGCACATGTTCCGCATCGGGTGAGCACGGTTGTTTACAGCATTTGAATGCAAGAGGGCTGCCATAGGCAGCCCTCTTGCTGAAGATCTTTGCTACCAATTCTACTGAATTGTACTGCTGACCAATTCCTTGGTGAATTCAGTTGTTACTGCTGTTGTCGGTATGCTCATGATATGTCTGACAATACCGACACCATCGGCAAACCAGTTATCCTGGGTCTGCCCGAGTGACGTGTATCTGATATCCCAACAGTCTGCATATGTGCCGGCCGGGACAGTAACGTCGTCCTGCCCGATCACTTCGGCAGTGAGCGTATCGGTCGTATCCGCATACACGGTCCACGTGTTACCGTCTACGATGGGTAAGACCAGGCTCGTATCCGGCTCAGTATCTGCGACGTCATTATATATCAGCACATGATCTCCGGTCGATTGAATATAAGTGGTATCAACAGAGTTCGTCATGGTAGTATCATCCCACAGCATGGTCGTAACCTGCTCCAGTACGTCGATGTTGCTGTTCAGGGTCGTTTCGCGCGTGATCTCGGTCGTTGATGTGCCGGTATATTGAATCGTATCACTGGTCATGATCAACCTGTATACAACGTCATAATTCCACACGTTCCCGACCGCAAGCGGGAAGTAGTGTTCGCCATTATTATCACTCTCGCCGTTGCAGCTGAATATTAATGTCACTAATGGCAGTAACCAGATCAGTTTTTTCACATTGTCTCCTTTCGTTGTAGTATGTGAATGCTAAATATACAAAGAAATATGAGATAGTCAAGAGGTATTACTCTGTGCAGAGCATTCGCATACGTGTATGAAATACAGAATATAGCATTGTCTGTGCACTTCGTTGTGCTCTTGTGTTGCCCGTTATCTTCGGTTGAAATATGTCAGTTCTTTCAAAAATTCGCTTGTTGAACTGACCGATTGATGTTCAATAAGACCGACGTCAATTGCAAACCAGCTGTGGCCCGTAGCATTCAGTCCTGTATATTCGACGTGCCAGCATTCGGTGAACGTGCCGGCGGGAAGGGTGACATCCTCTAAACCAACTGCCTCGCCGGTCATATCTCCCCACGGTTCGGTACGCACGGTCCAGGTATTTCCGAGAACCAGCGGTAATACCAGCAGTGTGTCGGGCTCTGAATCATTCAGGTCACTGTAGAACAGAACATTGCCATCCTTTTCTTGAAGATATGAGGTATCAAGCCAGGCAGTCGTCGACGTGTCATCCCAGGTGGTTGATGTGACTTGTTCATACAGCAGACCATGGGGTGAAGAGACTTCAGCAGTGATCGTGGAGGTTTGTACGCCGGTGTTTATGATCGTATCGGTCTGGGTTACAGCATATTCCCACTGAAGCCCGACCGCCAGTGGATGATAGTCATCGATATCTTCCTCGGCACCACAGCTAATGATCAAGATCGCGGCCGGTATCAACAACAGATTTTTCTTCATAATGATTCCTCCCGTTCTTTCAGAAGACCAGTATAAAACTATGTCACAAGTTGTCAACCGTGTTGACTTTGCCAAATAAATATATATAATAAAATACTGGGGTGTTTTACGGCCCTTTTTTTGAACAATTTCAGATTGTTTGACCACAAACAAATACAAGAAACAGGAGGATTTGTGAAGAAGTATCAAAATCTAGTTAACGGCAAATTGATGGATTCCAAATCAGGCCGCACATTTGAAAACCGCAATCCTGCGAACTGGGATGAAGTAGTTGGAGTATTTCCAAAATCAAATGTCGAGGACCTGAATCTGGCTATTGCCGCAGCAAAGAAGGCGTATAAGAAATGGCGCGCAGTACCATGGCCAAAACGGTCAGAGATCATGCGTCGGGCTGCCGATATCATGGTCGAAAAAAAAGAACACGTTTCACAGATCATGACGCGCGAGATGGGGAAGGTAATAAAGGAGACCAGGGGTGATATGCAGGAAGGCATCGACACGGCATTGTATGCCGGGATTGAAGGCAGGAAATACTTTGGTTATACATTACCATCGGAGTTACCTGACAAATCCTGCATGACCAGACGCGACCCAATGGGTGTTTGGGGTCTGATCACGCCCTGGAATTTTCCAATTGCCATACCGTCCTGGAAGATATTTCCCTGTTTATTGAGCGGCAACACGGCTGTCATAAAACCCGCCACCTATACTCCTGCCAGCGTCGGTGAGCTGGCGCAGATCCTGCAGGAAGCAGGGTTGCCAGATGGTGTTCTTAATGTAATATACGGCGGCGGCGGCGAGATCGGGGAGGGTTTATTGAACCACCCGGACATTGCGGGCATTTCATTCACAGGGTCATCAGATATCGGAAGCAGGATCGGTGAGGTTTGCGGCAAGACACTGAAGCGCTGTTCCCTTGAACTGGGCGGCAAGAACGGCCAGGTTGTGCTCAAGGACGCGAATCTCGAGCTCGCCCTTGATGGTGTACTCTGGGGGGCATTTGGCACCACCGGTCAGCGCTGTACCGCAACTTCAAGGCTGATAGTTGAAGAACCCGTGTACGACAAATTCGTTGAGATGCTGAAAGCCCACACCGAGAAGCTCAAGCTCGGGAACGGTTTGAACGAAGACGTCGATGTTGGACCGACCGTTAGCGAATCGCAAAGAGAATCGGTTCACGCGTACGTGGAGATCGGTAAGAAAGAGGGCGCCAAAATGATCACGGGCGGCACGTCATACACTGAAGGAGAATGCGCCAAGGGATGGTTCTACAAACCAACGATATTCATCGATGTCCTGCCAAACATGAGAATCGCGCAGGAAGAGATTTTTGGACCGGTACTTTCGGTAATCAAAGCCAGGAACTTTGAGGATGCAATCGATATACTCAACGGAACTATATACGGTCTTTCATCGAGCATCTACACCAGCGACCTGAACCTTGCACACAAAGCGATCGAACTTGCCGAAACAGGGATCGTTTACATCAATGCGCCGACGATCGGTGCAGAGTGTCATCTTCCGTTTGGTGGCATGAAGAACACGGGAAATGGTCACCGCGAGGGCGGCTGGACCGCTTACGAAATATTTACTGAAATAAAAACCGTGTATATCGACTACTCAAACAGGTTGCAGAAGGCGCAGATCGACACATGGGATTGATAAGAGCAAAGGCAAATATGGTCATGATCAATTCGAAGAAAGACGTTCGCAAGAACAGACGAATGAACGCTGCGAAAAGGAATAACACGAAAAAACCAACTATCTTAACAACTCTGCCCGGTCCAAAGGCGAAGGTGATATTGAACAAAGACCACAAGTTCGTATCGCCGTCCTACACGCGTTCTTACCCTGCGGTGGTGGAGCGCGGCAAGGGTGTATGGGTGACCGATGTCGATGGCAACGTGTTTCTGGATTTTTCTGCCGGCATTGGTGTTGTTTCAACGGGTCATTGTCATCCTGCGGTCGTCAAGGTGATAAGGGACCAGGCAGGAAAACTCCTCCACATGTCCGGAACCGATTTCTACTATCCGAATCAGGCGAACCTGGCTGAGAAACTGGCCGAGATCGTACCCGGGGCGAAGAATAAAAAAGTATTCTTCGGCAATTCGGGGGCCGAGGCAGTGGAGTGTGCCATGAAGCTCGCACGGTATCACAAGAGAAGGGCGAGATACATCGCGTTCACCGGCGCATTTCACGGCCGCACTTTTGGAGCATTGTCATTGACCGCTTCTAAGGCAACACAGCGCAGGTACTTTGCTCCGCTTCTCTCAGGTGTAAGCCACGTCTCCTATGCCTATTGCTATCGCTGTCCCTTTAATCTCCAGTACCCTTCATGTGATGTGGCTTGTGTTAAGCACATCGAGGACGTATTGTTGAAGAAGGTCGTGCCCGCCGAAGAAGTCGCCGCAGTATTTGTGGAGCCGATCCAGGGCGAAGGTGGTTACATAGTGCCGCCGCCAGGGTTCATGCCGGCGCTGCGGGCATTATGCGACAAGTATGAGATTCTGCTCGTTGACGATGAGGTACAGTCGGGAATGGGCAGGACCGGTAAGATGTTTGCGATCGAGCATTTCAATACCAAGGCGGATATTTACTGCATAGCCAAGGGTGTTGCGTCAGGTTTGCCGCTCGGTGCATGTGTTGCGCGATCAGGGATTATGGACTGGGCACCCGGTTCTCATGCTTCGACTTTTGCCGGTAACCCGGTGAGTTGCGCGGCCGCTCTCAAGACGATAGAACTGCTGGAAAATGGTTTGATCGAGAATGCAGCACGGCTCGGTGAGATCGCACTTGCGCGTCTGACCGCGCTAAAAGAACACTATGATTTCATCGGCGATGTGCGCGGCAAGGGTCTGATGATCGGTGTTGAACTGGTGGGTGATGCGATTACCAAGGAGCCGGTAAAGGATCGGCGCAATGCCGTCGTGTATGAAGCTTTCAAGAACGGGCTGTTATTGCTTGGAGCCGGTGAATCGACCGTGCGGTTCATTCCACCGCTTGTTATAAATGAAAATGAGCTGCACATGGGCCTCGAGATATTTGAGCGAGCCCTGAAAAAAGTTTTTGGATTGAGATAAAAAAAAGGGGCCGCTTTGAGCGGCCCTATTTTTTCAATTCTTTTGTTCTTTATTCCGACACCTATGGCACCATCCAGATCCCGAACCAGACTTCCGCAGTATCGGTGTTCTCGAAATACTCATCGACGGCGACGAAGCGCAGCAAGGCCCTGGCTGATTCGTTGGGACCTAGGTAATCACGCGCTGGGCCGAGTGGTACCCATATGTTTTCGAGAATGAATGTGTCGACGACAGAAGGTGAGACAATGCCTTCGATCTTACCGTAGACTGAAATGGGTGGAGTCGAATAAAACACTAAAGTGTCGTCGGCATAGTAATCGATCGTGAATTCCTTTAGATAGCTGTCTATTGAATTTTCGGCTATGAAGTAGATTTCGGCAATTGGTGCGGCAAAAAGTGAGTCACCTTGCCAGGTATACCATGCGACCGGGTTTATCCAGGTGATTTCAATGTCAGGTTTTAACTCCAGCGAATCCTTGGCGTAATCACATGCCATGAAAATCATCGCCAGCAGAATAAGTATCATCAACTTCTTCATTATTCCTCCTTTTCGATTCTGTAAATTTTATACAATATTTCAAATTTGTCAAGTATTAATTTGTTTTGATTGCTCTCGCCCAGCTGGTATTGCCACTGTTATTTTCTGCCGCGCGGATTACGCCTTGATTTTTCTATATCGGGATGGTATTTCTGCACAAAAACATCCTCAAAATCATATACATCTTTGAAATCATCGATGCTGTCCTCGGGTGTCTTGCTGAGGATGTGTTCATTAACCATGTTAATAACTATATTGCCGAAGTCGAGCGTATTTGTCACTCCCCAGTGTTCAAAAACCATCTTTGTCATGGCCCCATAGCGCTTCAGGGCAAGATTCCTGATGCCTTCGAGCAATTGCCGTCCGGTGACATGCCCGCTCAACCCGAGCTCATGGCGTGTGTGATCCAATGCCTCCAGCGCGAATAAATATGCATCGACACTATATCTTGGATCGTTCTTAGCGATTTCTTTGATGTTCTTTTCGCTGCCGTTCATATCCTATAGACGCCTATGAGTCAAACTTGGAAGATGCGCACGAATACTATGGCGCACCGGTCAGAGATCTTCTTGCCGCTTACTAATTCTGCTTGAGGCAGTCCTTGCCGTATGCGTAACCCTTCTCAAAACCCTTGAGATTCAAGGCGAGTGCCCGATCAGGTACTGAACCCGGGATCGCTTTTTTCATTGCTTCATAACTCACGACATCGGTGACTGCCGTGAAGAAACCCAGCATGACGAGGTTGGCAATGATCCTGTTGCCCAGTTCTTCGGCGAAGCGCGTGGCGGGTATTTTGAAGATCTTTATTTTTCCTCGAGGTCTTGGTGTAACGAGGTCTTCGTCAATTATCAGGGTTCCGTCTTCTTTGAGTTCTGACTCGTATTTCTCATATGCCTCACGGGACATGGAGACGAGGATATGGGGTTTTGTGATGTATGGATAGAGTATTCTATCTTCGCTGACAACGAGCTGGGAACTGCAAGCACTACCTCGTGCTTCTGGACCAAAACTCTGGGTCATTGTTGCATTCTTGTTGTCGAAGATCGAGCTTGCCCTTCCGACGATGAAACCGGAACGGATGATGCCCTGTCCGCCTAAACCAGAAAATCTAATCTCATACATTACCCGCCTCCTTGGACTCTGGTTTGGCAGTTATGCCGTACGGTACATAACGGCTGCCGAACACGGAACCGAAACGCTGGTTCATTGCGTCGATGAATGTGGGGCGCTTGCGATCGATGAATTTACCGACGACGATCGGTTTTTGGAAGTCGATGTTAAGTTCTTTTGTATCCGCATTATGTTTGGTTATGCTCTGTTCGTGGTAATATTTCATTATGTCGAGCCCGGAACCCAGCCGGTTCCAGCGTGCATACAGGGTAGAACAAGGAGCGATAACTTCAATGAAGGAGAATCCCGGTTTGTTAAAAGCATCGACAATGGAATTCGTTAGTCGCCTGATGTGCAGAGCGGTCCAGCGTGCTACATATGAAGCACCACAGGAATCCATCAGGAAAGGAAGGTTGAACGGGGGCTCGAAATTACCGTAAGGGCTTGTTGAACAGCGGGCGGTTTCAGGCGTCGTGGCCGCAACCTGGCCGCCGGTCATGCCGTAGATAAAATTGTTCACGCAGATCACGATTAAGTCCATATTGCGCCGAGCCGCATGAATCAGGTGATTACCACCGATGGCAACAAGATCACCGTCACCGGAAAAAACAACGACCTTCAGTTCCGGATTCGCAATTTTCAACCCGGTGGCAAATGGTATTGCACGGCCATGAGTCGTATGGAACGAGTCGAGTTTCACGTAACCGGCCACGCGACCGGTGCAGCCGATTCCCGATACGATCGAGATCTTGTCGAGGTCGAGTTGCGACTTCTCGAGTGCGTTGATGAATGCAGTCACTGCCGTACCGATGCCGCATGCCGGACACCAGATATGCGGGATCCGGTCCATGCGGAGCAGCTGTTCCATCGGGTGGTATTCTGTGGTCTGTTTTTTGGTATCAGATATGTCAACTGCGCTCATTGTAGCGCCTCCTTGATTTTTGCCAGTATGTCCTGGGGATCATGAACCCAACCACCACCATGTGGCGCGAGAATAGTTTTGCACTTTCCGTGCGCACAGCGCTCAACCTCGAGTGCAACCTGGCCGTAGTTCATTTCGACCGTGACCAGTGCCTTGGTTTTCGCGGCGAGCTCTTCAATTCTCTTTTCAGGAAATGGCCAAACAACGATCAATCGCATGAAGCCGACCTTGATCCCCTGCTTTCGAGCAAGAGCGATTGCGCGGTAGGCGACCCGCGAGCTTATTCCGTATGAGATAATGACGACATCGGCGCCATCCGTATTTTCCTCTTCGTAGCGGTAGATCTGGTCGGCATTCTTCTGTATCTTTTCGATGAGCCTTCTGACCAGGACTTCCTGACACTGCCAGTTCATTACCGGATACCCGCGTTCATCGTGCGTCAATCCAGTCACGTGAAAGCGATAGCCGTCACCGGCTTTAACCATGGGTGGAATCATATCGTTATCGGGTTTGAAAGGCAGGTACTTGCTTTTATCCCCCTGATAATATTTTCGTTCCACCAGTTCTATTTGCTCGGCCTTCGGGATGACGACCCTCTCGGTCATGTGGCCGACGCACTCGTCGGCCATGAGAAATGTCGGTACGCGGTATTTCTCGGCCAGGTTGAAACAATCGATCGTGAAATCAAAACACTCCTGCGGCGAATTCGGCGCAAGGGCGATTATTTCATAATCGCCATGCGAACCCCAGCGTACCTGCATCATATCTGCCTGACCGGGCAGGGTGGGCAGACCGGTTGATGGTCCGCCGCGCTGTACATTCACAAGGACACACGGTGTTTCGAGCATTGCCGCGAGGCCGATGTGCTCTTGCATCAACGAGAAACCCGGCCCCGAGGTAACGGTCATAGATTTCTTACCTGCCCAGGCCGCACCGATGATGGCAATGGAAGAAGCCAATTCGTCTTCCATCTGTATGAAAGCACCGCCGCATTCGGGAAAGCGCGCCGCGATTCTTTCGGCAACTTCGGTGGAGGGCGTGATCGGGTATCCGGCAAAGAAACGACAACCAGCGGCGATGGCCCCCTCGGCGCATGCATGATCACCATCGAGATAGTGAGCACCGGTCAAGACGCCTTTTGGATCTGCTTTCATCTTTCTCCTTCCATCATCAGGCTAGAATACATCGATCATTCTTGCCAGTGCTGCCTTACCACGGTAATCGGGTAGTAGAATGGGTGCTCTTCGCGTGGGTTTTATACCTGCTTCCTTCAGCATCTGCACGTATGATTGTAGATGACCGAGCGTCAGTTTTGCCGAGTTCTTGCGGTTCTTTACATACTCTGCGGCATTGATTCCGGCACGGCGCCCGAATACGAGGCAATCAAGCGTGGAATTGCCCATTAATCGGTTCTTGCCGTGCACGCCGCCAGAGACTTCACCGGCTACCCAGAGTCCTTCGACACTCGTCCTTCCCCAGTCATCGGTTTCTACGCCGCCATTTTGATAGTGAAGGGTCGGGAAGACAAGTACAGGATCCTTGCGCATGTCGATGTCGTAGCGCGTGAACATTCTCATCATGCCCGGGAATGCCTTTTCGGTAAAACCGGTTCCGTTCTTTAGCTCAATGAGTGGTGTATCGAGCCAGACGCCCCTGAGCCCGGTGGGTGTTGTTATTCCCTTATCACGCACATAGCATTCTCTGATGAACGAAGCCGCCTCGACGTCCCTTGGTTCCAAGGCGTAGACAAAGGCTTCGCCATCGATGTTTACTGGTTGGGCGCCGCTGCCCCGTAGCTTTTCGGTTAACAGGTGACCAACGATCTGGATGGGATATGCCGCGCCCGTGGGATGGTATTGAACGGCGTCTATGTCGCGCAACTTAGCGCCTGCACGGTAGGCCAGGACAACACCGTCGAAAGTAGCACCGTAGTGATTCGTGGTCGGAAAACCCCTGATATGCAAACGTCCGAAACCGCCGGTGGCGATGATCGTCGACTGTGCCTTTACGATCTTGTATTCTCCCGTTTCCATATTCCAGAGCACGGCACCGGTGACGCGGTTTCCGTCGGTCAGTAACTCAATAACAGGATAATGCTCGAGACAAGGTATTTCCCGGCTTCTGAATTCATCTCGTAGGACACGCAATTCTTCGAGGCCCGTATAATCGCGGCAGGAATGCATACGCTTCCTGGAGATCCCGCCGGCAAGTTTCTCTTCGAGATCGCCGTCTTCCTTGCGGTCGAATATCGCGCCTAGTTCGCAAAGCCATTTCATCACAAGCGGTGCATCCTCAACGAGTGCGCGAACGACGTCGGGTTTATTGGCAAAATGGCCCCCGCCGATCGTGTCCAGGTAGTGTTTATCCGGTGCATCATTTGCGCGGTCGGCAGCTTGTGTACCGCCTTCGGCCATTATCGAATTCGCATCACCGTGCCTGAGTTTGTTGGTGAGAAGAATGTCTCCTATCGGCAATCCCGAGTCGTTTGCCAAGAGAGCAGCTGACGTTCCGGCGAGTCCGCCTCCGACGATCAGAATCTTCGTATCATAATCAGCACGCGATAGGTCAACATCATTTTGTTCGATTAGGGGATAAGCCTCGAGCAGGTCGACAACCTCATTGGAACCACGTTCGCCTTTGTTAGGGCCAACCTTGATTTCTCTTTTGCCGCCGGTAGCGAAATCAGGATGCACCTGCAGTACCTCGTCCCTTTCCTTCATGGTCATTGCTGGCGGTGTGTAGTTGACACGTTTTTCTCTCGTCTTGCTGACCTTCTCGATCAACTTTCTCATGTATTCCGGATAACCGCCGATATATTTAATTTCTGCCATTTTTACCCCTTATTATTCTGGTTCTATATCTCGCTCAGTGTATTTCTTTCTGAGTTCATCATTAGAACATGAGATCATCGTATCGAGTGCCCTTTTGAATTGTCCTTTTCCGATTTCTTCGACCCGCTTACGCAGGTGTTCTGGTACGCCCAGTTCATTACGCCCGTACATCCTCCTGCCCAATTGGCCGACGTGATACTGTACGATCTCAGCTGGACAGCGCATCGCGCAGAGTCCACACTGTATACAGTCGAATGAATCCCTCGCCAGTGCCGGGAAGTCACCGCGCAGGGCTGCCTGTATATAGTCCATAACTTCAAGATCCTGCGGACACGCCTTGGTGCACGTGTTACAGGAAACACAGCGCGCGACTTCAGGGTAATGCTTGATAAGGACTGCGGGTCCGTATGTTTCCTTGTTGAGATCGTAGTTCGCTTTCTCGGCCGGAGTAAAAGGTATCTGGACGAGATACATGCCATCGTCGGCCCTGGTCTGACATGCCATGTCGGTCTGTAGTTTGTAATCACCCTTTTTCCTGAATACAGTAGCGCAGGCGCCACAGAAACCCTGCCGACACCCGACGCTGCGGACGAATTTGTATCCGGCATATTCCATGGCCGCGAGGATTGTGAGATCAGCCGGGACCTTATAACCACGTCCCATTATGTAAATAGTTATCCAATCTTTGATATCTTTAGCGTCAATGCCCGTTGTCGCCGATTTGTTCGCCTCGGCGATCCTGTCCATGATCGGGCTTTTTGTCTCTTCCATGATTTGTTCTCCTGTTTATTTCTTCAACAGATTCTTCTTTTTCAGCAGAGTTACTGGATCAACAAAATTTTGATCAAATCCATAGAACTTCGCATCCAGATCAAAAGCGAGTGCCATAAGTTGAGTTACATAGAAAACCGGCATCTTTTCAAAATCAGGATATTTTTCGATCACTTCCTTCTGCCGATTGTCGAGATTAAAGGCGCACAGGGGACAGGTTGTAGCGATCGCTTCGGCTCCTGCTTTCCTCGCGTGACTAAGTATATCGTGAGCCAGTTCGGCAACCATATACTTATCCTGAACGGTTTGATAACTGCCGCAACACACCTTGTTGTAGGGTGTGCGTACGATTTGAACACCTAATGCCGCGATCAAGTCATCAAGTATGGTTGGCGATTCAGGGTCGTCGATGCTTACCTCTTTTGGCCGCAGGATCATGCATCCGTAGTATGGCGCGATCTTCAATTCGCCCAGATTTTTCTTGACCGCGCGTTTTACCTTTCCGAACCCGATATCGCGCACCAATTCAAGGAAATGCAGCACTTCCACGTGTCCCTGATAATCCTCTTCACGGTACATCAGGTCATTGATTTTCTTCATGTCCTCGGGGTTCTCATGAACCCTCAGATTTGCGCGCTTCAGCGTGTTGAAGCACATCGAGCACAGGGTCACAAGACGGCGTTCATTGGTAACGATACCTTGCTTGTTCATTTCCTGGACGCGGATCAGGTTCCTGACCGAGGCAACATGATGGATCAGATCATCGGCGGAGAGTGAGAATACGGTGCCGCAGCAATTCCAGCGCGGTAATTCGACGAGTTCGATGCCAAGCGCGCGTGCCGAGGCAATGGCTGAATTCTCAAAGTTGCGTGCGGTCGTTTTGAGTGTACAACCTGGAAAGTATGGTATCTTAGATCCGTCGAGCAATAAATCCAAGTTTTTTTCAGCGTTCATCTGGCCTCCCTAACCCGTGAATTTTCTACAGGCACTCACCATTGCGATCTGAGGTAGCTGCTCCAATTCTTCCTTGGGTATGGCTTTGATGTCGATGTGATCTATAGCCTTTCTCAGAATGATCTGACGTAAAGCCTCGGCAACTTTCGAAACATCGAGACCGCGCGGACATCGCACAGTGCACGTATAACATGACGCGCATACCCATATCGTTTTCGAGTCCAATACATCCTTCATGCCCAGCTGAGAGAATTTCATCAGTTGAGAAGGCGTGACATCCATTTCGCCTACCATGGGGCAGCCACCTGAGCACGTGCCACACTGTTCGCACATCGTGACGATTTCACCGCTCAACTCGCTGATCTTGCGCATGAATTCTTCATTTTCAGAAGAGATGATCATTTTCTTAGACATCGTGTCCTCCTAAGAACTGTTATGCCCCGATTTTCAGCGGGCCAAGTGCGGCCATCTCATCAATGAATTGATTGACTACCTTCTGGAATTTGCCGCCTTCATTAGCCGATATCCACTCGAGGCGTACTCTCTTTGATTCAATGCCCAGTTCGTCCAATAGATTCTTGAGCAATGCTACTCGTCTCTGGGTTTTGTAGTTGCCATTCACGTAGTGACAGTCTCCAGGATGACATCCCGCAACGAGCACACCCCAGGCACCTTTCTTGAAAGACTCCAAGATCAGTTCGGGGTCGATTCGACTCGAGCACATCGTTCTGATGACTCTGAAATTTGGTTTGATCTGGAGTCGTGCAGTTCCGGCAGCATCGGCGCCTGCATAAGAACACCAGTTACAGCAGAATGCAATTATCTTCGGACCCGAATTGTCTTTCATGATTCCTCCTCGCCAAGTGCTGCGTTGATCATTGCTCTCAATTGCACGGTTCTGAACCAGTGCTGTTGTGAAGCTCCGGAAGGACAGGCGGCCGAACACGAGCCGCAGCCCTGACATAGTATCTCGTTGACCTTAGCGACTCGTTTATCGGCCCTCATTTCGGTTTTGATCGCATCATACGGACATACACTCACGCAGGTACCGCATCCGCAGCAGAGGTCCTCATCAACGATTGCCGTGATCGGTTCGACTTCGTACTCGCCTTTGTTCATCAAACGAATTGCTCGCGCCGCCGCGGCACTTGCCTGTGCGACCGTATCCGGGATGTCCTTTGGTCCTTGTGCACAACCACAAATAAAGACTCCATCGGTCAGGGTATCGACCGGACGGAATTTAGGATGTGCTTCCTGGATAAATCCACCCGGGCTTTTTATCAAATGTAATTGCTCGGAAACCTTTTTCGTTCCTTCGCTCGGTTGCATGCCAACCGAAAGCACCACAAGGTCGAATTCCGATTCTATGATCTGACGACTCAACGTGTCTTCGGCCTTGAGCAGAACCTTCTTGGTCATTGGATCTTCGTACAATTCGGCAACCCGTCCGCGTATGAACTTAACGCCCGTGTTGGCCGCTCTCTTGTAGTATTCTTCAAAACCTTTGCCATAGGCACGAAGGTCAGTGTAAAATACGTAGACATCTCTTTTCGGGTCCGCCCTTTTCATCAGCTGAGAGAGTTTTGCTGCATACATGCAGCAAATTCGTGAACAGTACTCATTACCGACCTGTTCGTCCCTCGAGCCAACGCACTGAATGAAGGCGATGCGTTTGCCGACATCCCTGATGGGACTTCCTTCTGCTTCATGTACTATCATTCTCTCCATATCAAGGGCGGTTATGATATTCTCGCTGGGGCCAAAATTGTAGACCTTTTTCTCACGCGCATCAAAGATGTCATAACCGGTTGCGACGATGATCGTGTCTACGGTGAAGTTCAAACGTTCTGGCTTTTCGTCATAATTTATCGCACCCGGTTCGCACACGTCATAGCATTTACTGCAAGCGAGTGGGAATAATCCCAGACAGGATTTGTCATCGAGTATGTAGGAGTGTGGTACGGCAATAGGATTGGGTATGTAAATGGCTTTTCGTGACGTGAGTCCTTCGTCGTGTTCGTTGGGTACGACTACCGGGCAAACATCTGTGCAGTCATTGCACGCAGTACACTTCTCAAGATCGACGTACCTCGGTCTTTTCAAAACCGTAACATCATAATTGCCAAGATAGCCTTTGACTTCCTGTATCTCGGCATTCGTTATGAGTTCAATATTGGTGTTTGAAGGGACGTCAGCCATTTTCGGTGATAGAATGCACGCTGCGCAGTCTTCGGTCGGAAAGGTCCGCGCGAGTTTCACCATCTTACCACCGATGGACGGTTCCTTTTCAACAAGATAGACCTTGAATCCTGAGTCACCGAGGTCGAGCGCGGCTTGAATCCCGGCGATACCTGCACCGATGACCAGCGCGCGTTTGCCAATGGGCGATGTCTTTTTTGCCAGGGGTTCGTCCAGACGTGCCTTGGCGATCGCCATGTGTACGATGTCCTTCGCTTTTTCAGTAGCCATCTTTGGTTCACTGTAGTGAGGCCACGAACACTGCTCTCGTATATTGGCCATCTCCATGACATAAGGATTCAATCCTGCCTTATCCACCGTTCCCATGAAGGTTTTCCCGTGAAATTGCGGCGAACAGGCAGCCACCACGACCTTATCCAACCCCTGCGTCTTGATGTCCTCGATAACCATGTTACGGCCAACATCTGAGCACACGTGTGCATGTTCTTTGACCATAACTACGTCACCCTGTTTCTCGGCAAAGGACATGACTTCTTTGATATCGACGACTTCTGAAATATTGCCGCCGCAACGACAGACATAAACGCCGATTTTCATCGCTTTCTCCTTTTGGATGTCAGCCTTTCAGGTAGCGCTAAATCCGCAATTTCTCCAGCGAAGTTATCAATTGCAGTCATAAAACTTCTCCTTATAACTTATTAATCAGCCCGTTAGGCCAAAAAACATATTTAGACATGTTTTATGATATCTGACGGGCTATTATTATGTAATTTCAGGTATGAATCGTAAAGGTTTATTATAGTTAAAATTGACTTTTTGTCAACGACAAATGCCCTCGGGCACGTAAGTTGCTGTAAGACCGGTTTTCTTTCAGGTGTCCAGCCATAGTTCTTTCCAGAATATCTAAGCATTAGGTCTGTTTTTATGATGTGGGTTAGGACTCCCCTGTTGTGGTTGTTCTATTGAGTGCAGGTACGGAAACGACTTAAATGGCAAAAGACCTCTATTTTTTATCGGTCATTAATGTTTCTTTATTTTCTTCCTTCAAGATAACATAAATCGCGAATTCGGGGCAAAGCATTTCACACAGGTGACATTCGACACAGGCATCACCATCTACCACGATCGGTGGATGATAGCCCTTCAGGTTGAATTCCTCGGACAGTTCCAGGACATCTCTCGGACAGTATTCGACACAGAACCCACAGCCCTTGCAGCGCTCCTTAAGGATATGGATATCACCATGGGCTACTTTTATCTTATCGCTGTCCAATGGTTTTCTCCAGTGGCTCATTATTTCTCCTTGCACTTATTATATGCAGAAAGAGTAATGTGTCAATATTGACGAATACCCATGATATGTTATAATCATCGTGATGAAGAAGCTCTTTCTGATACCGATAGTACTGGTCACGCTGCCGATAATTCTCTTCATCGCGGCTGGTACGCCGTTCGTCCTTGATTTTGTCAGGCAGAAGATCGAGGCGACCGTTGGAGATAATCTCGGGATACCAATGAGGATCGGGTCGGTGAGCGGTAACCTTTTCTTTGTTCTGCGCGCAAGAGATATTGAAGCGCAGGGATTGGGTCGAGTTGATGAGATAAGGATCGTCTATAATCCATTCGGATTGCTGTCCCGCCACGTAGACATCAGGTCTTTGCGCATAGACGGTATTGAATTGGACGTTGATCGTCTCGCCGACGTCATGTCTAACCTCCCCAGGAAGACAGACTCACTGCCGTCAAAGTCGTCTCCGCTGAGAATACAGATCGAGAAGTTCTCGATCGCCAACGGCGGGTTAAGCGTGAGCCTGGGACAAACGTCATTGAATGTGGTGCTCTCTTCGCGTGGCATGGTGCTGCACGATCGCCTGATAGTAGATAGCCTTCATATAGAGACCAAAAGATCGGTTGCCATTCTGAAAGGGGTGGTGCCGTTGGTCAAAGCCGGTGATCTTGACGTGGCCTTTGATATAGATCTGGCAGCAGAGGATCTGGGTGTGCCGGCATTGACCGGAGACTTGACGAGCACGGGCACGATTAAGGGTAAATTCTCTTCACCCATGATAGCGGCCACGACCCGGGTCGGCGCCAGGATTCTAGAGAACAATGTCATGGGCGTCATCGACGTGGCCTGGCATCTTCCTCATTTCGACAGCCTGGAGGTCAAAGGCGATTTGAGATTGAACACCGCCACCCTGCAAAAGGGGATGAGCGGATATGACACATGGGATGCTAAAGTTTTGTTGGAGCGAACACAAGTCTCTGCCGAAGTGCTGTCCCGCTATGGTAATTTGCAGGCACGTGGAATGCTGAAAGGAGAGGTATCACGACCCCAGTTCGAGGGCGCGGTTTCTGGCCGCTTCGATTATCGGGGGTTCAAGCCTTCATTCGAAGGACAGGTATACTACGGCGATGATATTTTGAAATTCACACATTTCAAACTGGCCAGCAGGAGAGTTACGATGGCTTTGGGGGCGCGCTATAATCACAGGACAAAGAGAATCACCGATACGGAACTCTCGATATACTGCAACGATTTGGGCGTGGCGAGAAGTATCATCGATGCACCAGAAGATATATCCGGAGAATTGTGGTTGGATGTTGATGTTTCAGGAACCATTGAGAATCCTGATGTGGTCGCCCGTTTGAGGCTCTCGGAATTGGTGGCTTTCGGCGAAGTGGTGACCTCGGCAAGATTGCATGCTTCGATGAAAAACAATGTTGCGCGCCTCGACTCAGGGACCATCCAGAGTGCGAGGGGTCTCATAGATCTTCAGGGTCACTATGATTTAAGGAGGGAGGACTTCGCCCTACAGTTAAACAGCGACCGGCTCGCCTTCGATGCTCCTGGAGTATTCGGGACCGATACCCTGCTGCTGGGCGGCACGGTCCGTCTGGATGTGGTGTTTTCGGGAGATATCCGGAATCCCCGTGGCCAGGGAGAGATTGCGCTCATTGAAGTCGTCTATGACACCATGCCGCTCGGCACGTATTCTCTCGAGTTCACGCTCGTTGATACCACGGTACGATTATCGCTGGCGAACGAACAAAAAAGTTTGACCCTCGCTGCCGAGGCACTCCTGAATAGTGAACTTCCATTCAACGCCAGCGCAGAAATCAGGCATTTCGTTGTAGACCGGTTTGTCTCGCCGGCTTTCGGCTACGTAACCGCCGGCATGACCGCGAGGGGATATCTTTCTGACCTTGCGCGGACCGCGATTGCGTTGCGGGTCGATACTGTTGAACTAACATTCGAAAACAATAGGTTGCACAATATTGAACCGGTGGTCGTGGATATGGAAGATGGTATGATCAAACTACATGCCTTCACACTTGGTCTTGCCGGACAGACCATCCACCTCCAAGGAATAATGCCGGTCGATTTTGAGACCGCCGCCATGGATATCTCAGGCAAATCGTCAAATATACTACTATCTGAGATCGCATATCTCTTGCCGGGGAATCCACCGATTTCTGGCGATCTGAAGTTCGACATTCGAGTACAGGGCAAGCCGCGGCAGCTGGATATCGACGGTAATCTTATTCTTGATAATGGGAATTATGCGATCAAGGATGTACTGTTCGATTCCGTATCTGGCCGGTTCCTTTTCAGAAACGGTCTGGTCACTTGTGAAACTTTTTCGGGAAAAATCAACAATGGACGTTTCGAGGTAAATGGTTTTGCAGATGTGTCACACGGTCGCCTCGACACTGCGTTGATTAAGATCGACCTCAAGCGCATCGATTTCGCTAACAAGGATTTCGGTCGTATACTTGTTGATGCAGATATGCGAGCCGATGGCCGGAGAGATTCCTTGCGGATCAACGGTGAAATAACCTTAGTAGAAGGTGTTTACGACGCTCCCATGAAACTTCAGAAAATAGTGGGTCTTCTCACTGCGGCGAACCGTCCAGTGCCGCAGCAGCCCGAAATATCGAGAAGGATCTATTGCGACATCGGTATTACAGTACCAGACAGTATTACAGTTGCTAACAACGTGGCCAATCTTTCGGCAAAGGCTGATCTTCAGTTGAAAGGGTATCTATCGAGGCTAAACGCGTACGGTACGATCACTTCGGTCGGACAGGGTACCATTCAATATCTTGGCAAGAAGTTCAACATTGTCAGCGCGGTAATACAGTTTGATGATCCATATAAGCTGGATCCTGTTATTGACCTTGTTGCGACTTCGACCATCGCGGCGGCCGATGGTGATTATGAAATATACCTTGTGCTGAACGGTACGGTCAGTACCTGGCAGCTCGAGTTGAGTTCAAGTCCCCCACTACCGCAGCAGGATATCGTGAGCCTTTTGCTTATCGGGCAGCGCCGGCCCGGCGGAGTCGGCAGCACGGTCAAGGATATCGATCTGAAAGGCAAGGCAAAGAACTACGCTCTCGATGCAGTGCGTTATGGAATTGAAAAGTCGGGCGAAAGGTTATTGGGCCTGGATAAATTTACAGTAACCGGTGAGCTGGATAATCCTTCATCTGTACGGATCGGAATTGAGAAGAGCATAACGAAAGGCTTCACGTTCCTTTACACGACGGGCATAGAATCATGGGAATTGCATCAGGTTGGCGCGAGTTACGACATTACCGATCATATCTCTGTATTCACGCTGTATGACCAGGAGAACCTCAACACCAGCGTGGATCTGGATTTTCACTTCAAGCTGAAATGATAGGTTTCATCTTTCTCCTTTTGTGCGGCGGTGAATTTCATGTGACGGCGATCGATTTCAGCGGCAATGAATATCACAATGCATCAACGATCAAGAAGATCATGCTGACCAAAACGAAAGGTTTGTTCCGCAAAGGTATTTTCAACGATGATGTATTTAGGGGGGATTTAGATGCAATCGAGAATCTTTATGTCTATGATGGATTCCTTGATATAGTTGTCGGTCACGAATTACATTATGATAGCGCCAATAATGGGATCGCTGTCTCGATAGAAATCAATGAGGGCAGGCAGAGTTTTGTGAAGAGCATAAATTTCGGCGGCAACACCGTGTTTCAAGCAGAGTCTCTGGCGAAACTGCTTGTGATTGAACGCGGTAACATTTTCGATCCACGGAAGGTCGACGTCGACAATTATATCATCAGATACTCTTATGACGATATAGGATATGCCGATGTTGAGGTTGAGTCCGACTTCCAACGCGAGGGCGATAGTATCTCCGTGCGGCATCTTATTAGTGAGGGTGCGGTACAATTCGTTGGGGACATGGAGATTGTGGGTTTGGAACGGACGCGCGAATCAGTCGTGCGCCGGGAACTCAGGATCAGTGACGGCGATTTATTCCGTTATGCAAGAATACTGGAAGGCGAACGCAGACTCTACAGGCTGGGCATATTTTCAACGATCAGAACCCAGATTGAAGCTGCAAAGACCGAAAATCACAAGGATATCCGCTTCATACTGAGTGAAAGGAAACGTATCAGCATGAACTTTCGTGTCGGTTACGGCACGAGAGATAGGATAAGATTAGGAGTTGGCGTTGCGCACAACAATATGTTCGGCAGGGCTTGGCAGGGTAGGATCGACAGCAAGTTAAGCTTCGTTGAACAAAGAGTCAGTGCGCAAGTGACATTTCCGAGATCGATTCTTCTTCCGGGTGATTTTGGCCTCGCGTTTTTCTTCAGGCGATTAGAGGAAATTGGTTATGAAACACAGTCGCTCGGCGGAAATATTTCCACGCGATTTCTGCTCGATGCAAGTGAAATATCTGCGAAGTATGAAGTCGAGCGGATTAGGACCTATTACCTCGCAGAAGACAGCGTGGAGCGCGACCTGCTCCACGGTTTTGTCGTCGGATGGCTGAGAGACAAGCGAGATAATCCATTCTATACCACAAAGGGCAGCTATCTCGGAGCAAACCTTGAGATCAATGGTGTCGTTCTGCCCTCAGACATTGATTATCTGAGACCGACAATGCAGATGCGTTTTTACCGACCCTTTATCGGGTTGATTCTTGCAGCGGCTTTCAAAGCGGGAATGGTGAAACCCGTTGCGCCAACGGTCAATGTCCCTGTTTACAAACGTTTCTATTGCGGCGGGACATCTTCGGTACGGGGCTATCCGGAGCGGGGGATCGGCCCCGTCGATGAGAATGATAATCCTTTGGGGGGTAGATTCCTCGGTGAGATTTCAGCCGAAGTACGCTTTCCTATATACAAGGTCTTGGGGGGTGTTCTGTTCGTGGACGGAGGAAATATCTGGCAGAACCAGGAGGAGATAGATACAGACCTGCGGTGGGGCGTAGGCGTCGGATTGCGACTCAAAAGTTTCCTGGGTAGTATCAGACTCGATTACGGATTCAAACTTGCCCGTGAAGAAGACGAGTCGGTGGGTGTACTACACTTCGCGATTGGCGAAGCATTCTGATGGTCTCATAAATCATCACGCAATTGCTGCAAACCGAGCAACAGATTGTTTTTTTTGTCGAACCATTTCTTGACAATTCGTGAAAAACGAATATGATAAGCTGTTCCAAAAAACGGTTGAATAACAAAATGCCAGACATTATATGCGAGATAGAGATAGTTAGGAGGCTTTATCGGAAGTTTTTCACAGACAGACCGTCAGAATACTCATCCCTTTGACCAATTCATAAAATCAGATCTGTTAGTCAATGCCTGGTGCCCGGGTTGTGGGATCGGCACCACGGTTAATGCCTTTTTCCAGGGTGTACGGAGGGCCGGGATCACTCCGCAGGACATCCTTGTGCTCAGTGGATTGGGGTGTACCGGGAAGATCATATCATCGATCAACCTGGAGGGTATCCAGACGATCGAAGTTTTGTCTGTTGAACGTGCGGCAGTCGAGAAAAAATCCTCGCCCGGGAAACAAATTGTGGTGTTTCTGAATGATGCCGACCTCATTGCACACGGGGTCGATGGATTTATTGAGACGGCGCGCGCTGCTCCCGATATCTTGGTTATTTACATCAACAGCCTGGTATATTCCATCGCCCAGTGTCTGCCTGTTTCACAGGCAGCAGGACATTCCGTTTACGAGAGTCGCGAGTTGCCGTATAATATTCCGTACCTGGCGATGTCATGTGGCGCTCACTATGTTGCGAGGTGGACGTCGCTGCATACGAGGAGGTTGACATTTTCTATCGCCGATGCTCTGAGAATCAAGAAGTTGTCGGTCATTGAGGTAATATCGCCATGTCTGATGTACTACGCAAAGCTTCACCCGGTCAATACGTCCCTTGAGCGTGCAGCACACCTGGCGAGGTCAATATTGAATCACGGTGAACTCGTGGAAAATCTCGATGTAAGACGAAGCGACGAGATCATCATGGGTATTTTCAAGAACCCGAAATAATGGAGAGTAATATCCTGGAGAGAACGCATCCGATCGATGACATACTTTGTACTGACCGCCTGCCATCGGTGTGGTGTCCCGGATGCAGTATAGGAACTGTAGTATATTCGTTTGCCGAGGCGTTGAGGGAAGCGCAGATCGATCATGAAAGCATCACACTGATCACCGGTGCGGGGTGCACGGCTTGCGTGGGTGACTATGTGAATCTTAGATCGCAGCGAAGCAAAGACCGGTATTTATTGGATAGTGCGGCGGATACTAAACTCGTCGACCCGGCTTCAAGAGTTGTTGTGTTCATGAATAATGTCGATCTCCTGATGTCCGGTGCCCGCGACCTTGCCCGTGTGACCAGGCGTTGTGTACCCATGCTCGTGATCTATATCAATAACATTTTGTATATGCTGACCAAAGATGGGGCGGTAATCAATTGTCCTTATACGCGGCCCTCCTGGGACGGGAAATTCGAATTGCCTTTCAATGTACCCGGGCTGGCTATCGAATATGGGGCACGCTATGTAGCACGCTGGACTCAGTTGCATGCGGGCTGGCTGAAGTATTCGATCTTTGAGGCATTCTCGAGGACTGGTCTGTCATTAGTTGAAATCGTGGTCCCGTGTCTTGTCTATAAAACTGATACTGGTCTTATTGGTGAAGTATCTGAGCGAGTGAGAATTTACGATACGCGTACGGATTTGCACACGGTTGACAAAATGCATGAACTCGATGTCAGAAATCCGAAGCACATCGTCATCGGCAAGTTATTTGATGGAAACGATACATGAGTAATGCGGCAAAGGCAGAGGTTTTTGTCATCAGCGAACGCTGCAAGGGCTGCGGTATTTGCATCGAGGTCTGCCAGGCTCAAGTTCTGGAAAAATCGACCGCAGCAAATAATGATGGCTACTACCTTCCCCAGATAAAAGATCCGGACGCATGCCTCGGATGCGGAATGTGTGAAATGCTCTGTCCGGACTTCGCAATATGGGTGAGGGTCGTTGAAACAGAGGAGACTTCTTCGTGAGCCACAGGGTAATGCGCAAAGAGAAATTGGGTGGTGATACTTACCGGTATGAGATTGAATCTTCACTTGCCGCCTCGCGATTCAGACCTGGTCAATTCGTCATAATACGGATCACGGAAAAGGGTGAGAGGATACCTTTAACCATAGCAGGCGTGGATCCGCAGAAAGGAACGGTAACACTGATCGTTCAGGCGCTGGGGAAGAGCACTAAAGATCTGGCCGAGACCAATGAAGGTGATGCAATAGAGGACTGTGTAGGACCTCTGGGAAATCCGAGCGAGATAGCGAAATACGGCCGGGTGGTTTGTATCGGCGGGGGCACAGGTATTGCCTGTATTTTTCCGATCATAGAAGCTCTTGCCGATGCCGGTAATGAGGTGATATCAATCATCGGGGCGCGTACGGGTTCGCTTTTGTTTCTGGAAGATGAAATCGGCTCATTGAGTAAGGAGATCTATGTTACCACAGATGATGGTTCAAGAGGACAGCGTGGCTTCGTAACCGATGCACTTTGCACTGTGCTAAAGAGATATGACAGTGGTGGCATTCAGCGGGTCATGGCGATCGGCCCGCCGCTCATGATGAAGGCGGTGGCTGATGCTACAAGACCGTATGCTGTTAAGACAGTCGTCAGTCTGAACACGATCATGGTTGATGGCACCGGGATGTGTGGTGCGTGCAGGGTCTATGTGGACGGTGAGATGAAATTCGCATGCATCGATGGCCCGGAATTCGACGCGCATAAGGTCAATTTCGAAGATTTGATAAGCAGATTGACGATGTTCGAAAAGAAAGAAAAGATCGCCTGCACGCAATGCCGGCAGGAAAGGAAGGATTGATGCTGGAGATCGGCGGCAAAAGGGTTCAAATGGCTGAACAGCCGGCGGACGAGCGGAGAAAGAATTTTCGCTCGGTACCATTGGGCTACACGGTCGAAGAAGCGATGGTCGAGGCACAACGATGCATTCAGTGCGAATACGCACCATGCGAGCGCCACTGTCCGGTGCGCATGAAACTGAAGGCGATCATCCGCAAAATTGCCACCGGGAAATTCCGTGATGCCTTTCTCATTGCCAAACAGGACAATCCGATTCCGGCCATCGCCGGATTGGTCTGTCCGCAAGAAGATCAATGTGAGGGCGTGTGTCCGCTGGCCTGCCATGGCCAGGGGATTAACATTGGGAAGCTTGAGGCGTTCATCGCACAGTGGGCAATGGACAACAATGTCAAGGAGGAATTCCATATCGCTGATAAGCCAGCCCGTGTCGCGGTAATAGGTTCAGGGCCAGCCGGGATAAGTTGCGCCGTTGACCTGCGACGCTATGGCTACGGGGTCACAGTTTTTGAAGCGCTGCACATGGCCGGGGGCGTTCTCCAGTACGGCATTCCTGCTTTCAGGCTACCCAAGGATATCGTTGACTACGAGATATCTTATCTTGAAGAGATCGGTGCCGAGGTCAGGCTCAATCATATAGTCGGGCAGAATATCACTTTCGAGGAGCTGAGGCGCGAATATGATGCTATCTTCATCGGGACTGGTGCGGGTGCGCCGCAATTTCTGGGCATCGAAGGGGAGCGTTTGAAGGGAGTCTACTCGGCAAACGAATTTCTGATCCGTGCCAATCTAATGAAAGCCTATCTCTTCCCTGAATATGATACGCCCATTATTTGCGGGGATCGCGTGGGCGTGATAGGTGCGGGCAACGTGGCAATGGATGTTGCGCGCTGCGCGGTGAGGCTCGGCGCTGGTGAGGTATTCATTTTGTATCGGCGAACCCGCAAGGAATCACCCGCAAGGGAGGAGGAGGTTCAGCACGGGCTCGAGGAAGGAATCATCTTCGTTGAACTGGTCAGCCCGGTAAGAGTGCTTGGTGGTGATGATGGCTGGGTCAAAGCGATCGAGCTACAAAGAATGCGTCTTGGTGAACCTGATAAGAGTGGGCGGCCTCGTCCAGTCAAAATAGAAGGAAGCGAATTCACCATGGACCTGGATACAGTCGTCGAGTCACTCGGAACACAGCCAAATCGGCTATTTCTCGATAAATTGCCTCAACTGGACAAAACAGAGTGGGGTACGATAAAGGTTGATGATACGCTTAGGACCAACCTTGATGGTATCTATGCAGGTGGTGATGCCATCCGTGGTAACGCGACGGTCATCCTTGCGCTTGGTGATGGAAGGAAGGCCGCGCGGTCGATTCACGAATTCATTGCGGCCAAGAACAAATAATCACACTCCAATTTCCAGAAAATGATTCATGAATTCACGTACGAATATCGTGACCGGGATGGCTAATAATACTCCCCAGATCCCAAAAGTGGCTCCCCCAATGATAAGGGCGATCATAACGACCAGCGGGTGCAGACGGGAAGCCCGACCGATGATCACCGGTCCGAGATAGAAGTTTTCCAGGACCTGCTCACCAACGTACACCGATACTATCTTTATCAGACTCAGGAGGGGATTGGCACTCGTCAGTCCTATCAACAGAGCGGGGATGAAACTCAAGATGTAGCCAATGTTGGGGATCAAGTTACAGATGCCTGCAACCAAGCCCAGGAGCAGATAGTATCTGATACCCAATAACCACAGCGCAGCGCCGACAATGAATCCGACGACCGTCATAAGAACTATTTGACCGCGGAAGAATCGCGCCAGAGAATAGTTGAGGGTTTGGATAAAACCATCGATCTGTTTGCGCTCAGGAGGAAGGAAAAGATTGCGAAACCAGGCCATGATCCTCTTCCGATCAGCAAGGAGTAAGTATGCGGAAAGTGGGATGATAACGAGATTGTATATGACGAGGATGATACTGCCGATACCTCTGCCTATCTGACTCATGGTGTTGAAAATACCACTGAGAATGCTATTCAGCTGGTTCGTTATGGTGTTAGTGAGGATGCTGGGATCGATATCCATACCGAGCTCGGTTAATTTCTCGATCCCGGTACGGAAATACTGCTGGCCCTGCTGTATCACTGCAGGTATTATCTTGATCAAGCCCTGCATTTCATGGACCAATCCCGAGACTATGAAAAAAATGACAAGAGGCAAGACCGCAATGACGGGAATCAGGCAAACCAGTATGGCAAGGATCTTCGGGATTTTTCTTTTTTCCAGCAGGTCCACTATCGGCGCCAGGATGTATGCAAGCCCGATCCCAATAATGAAGGGAACCAAGATTGTGAAATAGCTGAATAATAGGGATAGGAGCAATAAGAGTATGCTCATGATAAATATCGGTCTCACGCTGCTCTTCTTCCTCTGTGACCACAGCATTGCCATCACGACCAGGAGCAGCCAGATCGGGGAAAAAGTGTTTGAAAGTATCACGAACGTGGCGATGAATATGAAGGCGAGGTAAAGGACTACGTTATGCATTGCATGATTATACGTGACAGCGCCGCGAAATCAAGGCTTGACTTCTGGTTTTGTTTATGTAGAATAGCAAAAAGGAGACGGTATGCATCATCTGAAATACATATCCATTCCACTTTTTTTATTCATTGTCGGATGTTCTTTCGAAGACAAAACTCTTGTTACTATTGGCGAAAGTAAATATTCGGTTGCAGATTTCAATGAAAGATACCAGTTTACTGCGGCCGACGATTCTGTCAGGAGGATGAACCTGATTGATGAATATATAAACCAGATGTTGGTCGTCGAAGAGGCCAAAGAGCAGGGCTATGAGGATGACCCCGTTGTGCAGGCAGCTTTTGAGACGAACCAACGCGATGTGATCTGGCGGTCTTACTACAGTGATGTCATTCTCGGCAAACTCAAGGTTAGCGATAGCGAGGTTCGAGATACATACAACAAGATCGTCGAACAGTATCACCTGGCACAGATAGTGGTGGCTGAGGAATCCCTGGCGAATTACGTTAGCAATGAGCTCAAGAAGGGTGCGTCATTCGAGGACATGCTTGTGTTTTCACTCGATACAATGTCAGCTGATGGAGACATCGGTACTTTCTCAATCATGTCAATACCGCCTGAAATCATGACCCCGTTGAAGAAAGCAAAAGAAGGGGGAGTGACGGAGCCCATACAGTTCGGCGAGTACTACATGATCTTCAAGGTGGTTGACCATATGATTGCCGAGAGCCCCAAGTACGACGAAGTGAAGGAAAATATCAGAAATAACCTGCGGCAGGAAAAAGCACGGGCCGAAGGTGAGAAATATTTCACTAAATTAATGGAGCGGGCAAGAGTCGAGTATAACCAGGAAGGATTGGATATCCTTTTGAAGCCAGAATCACTAATTACTGAGAATGATCTCAATACGTGGGTGGTGAAAAAGTACGACACAGCCTTCGTGTATGTCCGTTCGGTCATAGATGCGGTGCGATATCTGCATGCCGGTTCGCGTGTCGATCCGAAGTATTTGATTGACCAGGAGCTGATACCTGACCTGATATATGAGGAGGCAATAAGTAAATATCATCACAAACAAAAGGCGACAAAAAGGAAGCTTGACAACACTCACTCTATGTTGGTCTATCAGAAATTCTATTCGGATAATGTGACCGGTAAAGTAACGGTTGATTCGGCAGACGTCCGGGAGTACTTCAGAGAACACCGCGATGAGTTCAAGGATATGGACACAAAGAGGGCTCACTCAATAATAACCGTGAGGCTGAGAGATGGAATTGTACAGAACTTGCGGAACGATCTCTTCAGCGGGTTGAATGAAAAATACAAGCCCGAGGTCAACGAGGCGGTGCTGGCCCGGTTGTTGAAGGAGGAAAAGTGAAGTATTTTGTTTGCCTGTTGGCGCTGATGTTTCTTTTCAGTTGTGCGCCCAAGGAAAAAAATGTCATAGTGACCGTAAATGGTTCGAAGCTCACAATGGAAGAGTTTGAGCAATACGTGCCAGATGTGGATTACCAGCAGATCGGCGAGGACCGGATCCGAGCGTTTCTCGATGACTGGGTTCAACAGGAAATTCTGTATCTCCAGGCTAAGAAACTTGGTGTCGATAAGGAAGACTCGGTCAGATTCGTTCTCGATCAGTACACGAAAAATTTCCTGGCCATGGAATTGGTACGCCGCGAGTTTGGCGCGACGACCGTTACTGAAAAAGAAATAAGGGACTACTTTGAACAGCACAAGGATGAATTCCTGTATGCCGTCAAATTGGGTCAAATAGTTCTACCGACAAGGGAACTCGCATTGCGGACTTCTGAGGAGATAAAAGCAGGTGCTGATTTCTTCAAACTTGCACGCGAGCGATCCCTGACCCGCTACCAGGATCCTGAAAACCCTCGGATTATCACGGAATTCCTGCCGCGCGGGGTGATTGCCGATTTTGCGATCGAGGAAATGATATTCGGAATGAAAACGGGTGAAATATCAGAGGCAATACCCTACGTGCAGGGGACGTATTTGATTGTGGAATTGATCGATAAGAGAAAGATCAAAGCACAGGCCGAATTGACCGATGAGGTGAAGGGGCAGATATATAATTACCTGTTAGCCAGCAAATATCAGGGGTTCCTCACTGAATATGTAGATAGTCTCAGGGAGACCTACAAGATCACCACTGACCTTACACCGCTGAAAAAATGATGAAACGAAACCCTGGTAGAATCCGCGCTGGATAGCCGAAAATGTTCCTGATATTATTCTTAAGCGCAGCTCTCGCTGATCAGATCGCTGCTTTCGTGGCCGATGACGTAATCTTGTGGAGCGAGGTTCAGGAGAATGTTAGCATATTGAATAATGACCCGGTCGCGCGGAGAATGTTCACCACGGAAGAGGAGATCGACGAGTACGTTGTGGATCAGCTCATCGCCAACAAACTGTTGTTGATCGAGGCTGAGCGCGAGTCTGTTTTTGTTGAAGATGACGCCGTTGCACCTCTGGTGACCCAGAACATCGAGAAACTAAAGAGCAACTTCCCCTCGGAGGCGAATTTCTTCGCATACCTGGAAGAGCAGGGAATTAACATCGAGGAATTGAAGGAATACTACCACGATAATATAAAATCTCAGATGATAATGGAAAGATTGATCGCAAAAAAATTCGCCTCGAAAATAATGATCTCACCGATCGCGGTCAAGAAATTCTACGAAGAGAACAAAGACTCTATTGCCACTGTTCCCGGAAGGGTCAAGCTTTCGCATATCCTCCTGCCGGTCCTGCCGAGTCAGGGAGAGATGGTGAGGGGTTTTGAGCGGGCGACCGATGTCTACAAACTGCTCCTTGCCGGCGGGGATTTTGCCGTTCTTGCCGGGGAGTTCTCTGAAGATGAGAGTTCGAGGAGAAAAGGTGGAATGCTTGGCAGGATAAGGAGGGGCGAGACAATTGAGGATTTCGAGGCAATTGTTTTTGACCTGAAGCCCGGTACTGTTTCACAGCCGTTCGCCACAAGGTTGGGGTATCATATTGTCGAGGTCATGAACAAAAGCGCTGACTGGGTTTTGCTCAGACAGATACTCATCAAGGTTGGTGTCGACCGGCAGGATACGCTGCGGACGAAGGAGGTTGCCAACCGGCTAAAGGGCTTGATCGAACAAGGGGCTGATTTTGACAGCCTGGCCAAGGAATATTCGAGAGATCCCAACATTGATCTTGGTGAATTTTTCATAGAGCGTTTAACACCGCCGTTCGATACAGTAGTTGCCGATATGGCACAGGGAGAAATCAGCGAGCCTATCCTGACGCCGTACGGATATCACCTTCTGTACGTCAAAGAAAAAGTCGCAGAACGCACCATGAGTTTTGATGAGATGCGGGATCAGATAATGCAGTACCTTTATCAACAGGAAGTGCAGGAAAAATACGACGAGCTGATCGCAGACCTCAGGGCGAGGATTTACGTTAAGAAGTTCTACCCAAGCCCCGGGTAAACGTCGTTAGTGTAAATAATCACATCACATAATCAGATACACGCACTTTTATAGAATCTTCAATTTCAGCGGTATGTTCAACAAATATCCATTTCGGTGTTTTGATTTAGCGAGGGGAATGAGTAAAAAAATCATTTTTTGTTGTCCTGTGGATGGATAAACAAGTTGACAGCCATGTACCCATGGGTAGAATTGTGACGTGAAGAAACTTGCAGAATACATAAGAAGGGACGCCCACATTCAGAATATCGCCGGTCTGAGAGGTGAGCGGGACCTCTACATCGTCGGCGGAACGATCCGGGATATTCTATTGGACGTGCAGCCGAAGGATTACGACTTCTCGGTCGAAGGTTCGGGTATAGAATTTGCCCGGCATGTCGCACGGAGAATAGATGGTGCACTTGTGGTCCTTGATGAAAAAGCAGATGAGGCCCGTGTGGTGATAGATAATATTATCTATGATTTCATCGGTTTAGACCAGGGCGGTGTTGTTCCCGATCTTTTGAGGCGTGACTTCACGATAAACGCAATGGCCGTGAATGTAGAGACGCTTGATCTTATTGATCCGTGTCACGGGTCGCGTGATTTGAAGAAGAGAGTTATCCGACCCGCCTCTGCTGATGCACTGATCGCTGATCCCCTGCGGATATTGAGAGGATTCAGATTCGCCCTCCAACTTAATTTCAACTTGCACAGGGATTTCAACAAGTTCGCCAAGAATATCTCTCTACAAGAAGTCGCTGCCGAGCGTGTTGGCGAAGAGCTATTGCGCATAATGTCGGCGCCAAACTCCTTTGAAATAATATTGAAGATCAACCAGCTGGGAATATTCAAACAAGTATTTCAGGAAGCGCAGAAACTGATCGAAGATTTTGACCTCTGGAATCATTCGCTCAATACCTACGGAGCGGCAGAGAATCTGATCGAGCACGGGTTCTTTACGAAGCTCGAACCCGAATACACCAGTTACTTTGCGGAGACCAACCGGGTTGCACTCTGTAAACTCGCGGGGCTATTTCATGATGTTGCCAAGCCGGATACGTTCCTTATAAAGGAAGGTGAGATCCATTTCTACGGCCATGATTCAATAGGTGCAAAGATGATCGAAAAGATTGCGCACCGCCGCCTAAGGTTTTCCCGGCACGATACCGACGTTCTGAAGAAATTGGTCAAAGAACACATGAGGCTGCATCTTCTGGCGACCAACCCGGACCTCACCGATCGTGCTATTCGCCGCTTCTTCCGTCACCTTGGTGTTGATTGGTTCGGGGCGATGATCATTGCCTGGGCCGATGGTTATGCAACCGGCGGCAGGACAGGTCATCTGGAGAGGGCATTTCTAAGGATGGTTGAATTATATCGTGCCGACAGCGCAAAACCAAAGGTCGAAAGACTCGTCAACGGCTACGACCTCATCGCCCTGGGTATGAAACCTGGTCCCAGTTTCAAGTTGATATTACAAGAACTGCTCGACATGCAGTTGGAGGGTAGCATTGAAGAGAAGGCTGAAGCCCTCGAACAGGCAAAAAAGATCGCAAAGAAGATCGATGCAATGTAGAAAGAACGCTTCTCAGGTTGAAACATTTGACAGCAGGTTACGAATGAGTATAATATCCTTGTATGAAGTCAACGACGATAATCGGGGTACGGCACAAGGGCAGTGTTGTCATTGGATGTGACGGGCAGGTGACAACGGGCGAGACCGTCGTGAAACGGACGGCGCGCAAAATACGGAAGATCTACAACGATCGGATTCTAACGGGATTTGCCGGGTCAACGGCTGATGCCCTGACGCTGTTTGAACGATTCGAGTCGAAATTGGAGGAATTCAGGGGAAATCTGCCGCGAAGTGTTGTCGAGCTCGCCAAGGATTGGCGGCAGGATAAAGTACTGCGCAGGTTGGAAGCCTTGCTCGCGATTCTCGACACAGAGCATGCTTATGTCGTATCTGGCTCCGGAGATGTGATCGAACCCGATGATGGGATCGTGGCGATAGGTTCTGGAGGGCCCTACGCGCTCGCTGCCTGCCGTGGCTTGATCAATCATTCGAACCTGTCAACGCGAGAAATAGTCGAGCAGTCCATAAAGATAGCAGCGAGCATTTGTATATACACAAATACTGAAATATACACTGAAGAGCTATAAGTTACTTTCTCCTTCAATGATTTGAGCCGGCCTTGGAATGACGTGCCTGCGCGTGGATTATGTGTGGTCGATGTTTTGCCTTGAGATGACAATTTTCAGCTTGCGCAGCGCGTTCTCTTTGATCTGACGTACGCGTTCACGCGTGATATTCATGATCCTGCTTATCTCCTCGAGTGTGTGCGGTTCATATTCACCCAAACCGAAATTTCTTTCCAGTACCTCCCGCTCCCGCGGCCCGATTTTGCTCAACGCCTGCTGTAATTTCTCCTTTTCTGCTTTCTTCTGGAATATCACATCTGGGGGCGGTGAAATGAGATTGTCTGATCCTTGGATATCGAGACGAACGGATTCGATGTAAGGATTTTCTGAATCCTCAAACGCTTCGTCGAGAGAATAGGCTGGGATGAGTTCGGACAGGGCGAGGGCGACTGCGCTGGAGTCGACCTTGAGTACGCGGGCCAGTTCTTCGGGCGTTGGTTCCCTTCCATGCTTTTGAATGAATTTCTTTGTTTCGGTCTGTGTTCGGCGGGCAAGAAAGCTCTTACGGACAATGCCTCTTTGTGCACTGATCGCCTCGTAAATAGACCGTTTTATCCACCATACAGAATAGGTGTTGAAACGATAGCCTTTTCGTTCGTCAAATTTATCGGCTGCATGGATGAGTCCTTCGTTTCCGGCGTTGATCAATTCGGAAAGACCCAACCGTTCGTCTTGAAATCTCTTGGCAATGAATACGACAATTCTGAGATTTGCACAAATGAGCTTTTTCTTGGCTTCGGTGTCGTTGTGTTCTCTCGCCCGCTTTGCCAGAGCGAATTCTTCCTCTTTAGTTAGTATTTTGTACTGGCTTATTTCCTCAAAATACTGTTTTAATCCGCGGTCGCTTACAACCCTGAACATGAGATTATCCGGTTGCTGGGTCGCCTGGTGCACTCATATGATTTCCGATGCTGCTATGGAGTCATTGCAATATAGAGCTTGCGTTCTCCACGCTGGACGTGGAAAATAACAGGTTTCCCTTGCTTCAGTCCCTTGACCGCAGCACGATATTTGGCAATGTTCGAGATCTCATTTCCCCCGATACCAAGGATCAGATCACCAACCTGGAAACCTGCTTGGTCAGCCGGAGTCCCGGATTTGATGCTGATAACGACAACACCACCCGTCGATTTGGGTTCAAAACGTTCGGCACGCGGATCTGAGATATCGATGACCTGCAGTCCCAATTCATATTCTTCATCCGGTACCTCGGCCGCAGCGGCGACAGTTTCCGGCATCTCGTCGATCTTGACCGTCAGTTCCTTTGATTTCCCGGCTCTGAATATTTTGACCTTGACTGACTTGCCGATGGCCGTTGATGCGACCATGATTTTGAATGAGGCCAGGTCATTGACGTTCTTACCATCGAATTCCGTTACCACATCGCCTGCCTTAACGCCAGCGCGGCTTGCAGGTGTGTTATCAACAACTTCGCTGATCAGGACTCCCTCGAGCGTTGGCAGGTCCATTGCGTCCTTTAGGTCTTCGGTTATTTCCTGCAGGTAGACTCCCAGATATCCTCGCGTTACCTTACCTTTGGTCCTCAGTTCTTCGATCACTGACCTTGCGAGGTGTGCGGGTATTGCGAACCCGATGCCAACATTACCGCCACTCGGTGAAGTGATCGCGGTGCTAATACCGATGACCTTACCTTGAATATTTACCAGCGGCCCGCCGGAGTTCCCGGGATTTATGGCAGCATCGGTTTGCAGGAAACTCTGGAAATCCGGTCCTTCAGGCAGAACTATGCCAGCCCGTCCTTTGGCTGAGATAACACCGACGGTGACCGTTCCTTCGAGATGGAATGGATTTCCGAAGGCGATCGCCCAGTCTCCGACTTTTACTTTTTCTGAATCACCGAACTCAAGATATGGTAGTTTGTCGCCATTATCGATCTTGAGCAGGGCAATGTCGGTTCGGGAGTCAGTGCCTACGATTTTCACCTCATCGCCCCGGAACTCTTGTTTGTTCGTGAGCTTGACGACGATGTCGGAAGCACCCCTGATGACATGGTAATTCGTAACGAGATATCCGTCCTCGGAAATGAAAAAACCGGAACCGAGTGTCTGTGTCTTCTGTTCTGACCTGGGGGTGCCTCTGAAAAAGTCCTTGAAGAGGTCATCCAATGGACCTTCGAACCGCCATTCGAACCCAGGAAAAGTGCTTGTGACTGTTCGTTCTGCGGAGATATTGGCTACAGCAGGGGAGACCTCTTCAGCCACAATGGCAAAAGGGCTTTCTCCTCCTCTACTCACCAGTGCCATCGCCGGGTTTTGCTCAGGACTTGCTTCACCGCGGTTGGCGAAACTTGGTATGCTTGCGGTTATTATCATTCCGAAGAGAAATGCAAAAATAGCCGCAGCGCCGGCTATGATCCCGGCGTTACGAAGTGATATATTTGTGTGCATTCTGCCTCCTTACATCTAAATGGATTGTTTCCGCGCCAAGTACGTTTACCGGCTGCCGCATAAGGATGGTTACTTCTTTTTCGGCAGGCCTTTACCTATTTTCTCATACTCTGAATTTTTCTTCTCCAGATTCCGAGCGATCGTCCTGATCTTGCGCACGGCGCTCTTCACTTTTTTTGTTTTCTGCCAGTCGCCCGTCTTTTTTACGTAGACCGCATCATAGATCTCACCGCCCAGTTCAGTGAAGGCATCTCTGAGTTTGCGGTTCAGTTCAAATATCTCAAGCTTCAGGGTTCCTTTTTGAGTCAAATCACCCGCTTCCTTTCCGACCACCTTGGAGGCGTCGTCCAGCCATTTCACGAGATCATCCCATATGTTTGCCATTATTCCTCCTTAGTTGTTAGACAAAACGAGGGTTGTTTGGGTTTACCACGCAAATCTCCTTTCTGAAGAGTATGTGACTCTACAGAGAGTGTACGCCCAGATCAGGTTTCGCGGATTTCCTTTTCTTTGTCTCTCTGAACTTCATCGACTTTCTGGATATATTGATCGGTGGCATGTTGCACATCTTCTTGAGCTTTGAATGAAGCGTCTTCCGAGATTTTCTTGTCCTTCTCGAGCTTTTTGATCTCATTGTTTGATTCGCGCCGGATGTTTCGGATCGCTACTTTTGTCTCTTCGGCCATTCTCAAAGTGAGTTTGATGAGTTCCTCGCGTCGCTCGGTGGTCAAAGGAGGCACGGCAAGCCGTATTACATTGCCATCGTTGTTCGGCGTCAGGCCGACCGAAGACTTGAATATCGCTTTCTCAATACTTGCCAGGGCAGATTTATCCCATGGTTGGATTATGATCAGCCGCGGCTCGGGTATGCTTATCGTTGCCACTTGGTTGAGCGGCAACTGGCTTTCGTAGTATTCTACCTTGATACCCTCTAATAAAGCAGGCGACGCACGCCCGGTTCTTAACTTGGCGAGTTCCTGGGCAAATAGAGAAAGTGATTTCTTCATTTTTTCATCAGTGCTCTTCTTGATTTCCTCAACCATTTCATCCTCCACTAATGATTGTTCCGATCTTTCTGCCGGATAATACACCCCGCAGGTCGTGTTCAAAGAAATTGTAGACGTAGATCGGAATGCCGGCATCCCGGCATGTGTTAAATGCAGCGAGATCCATGACCCTTAAATGTTTCTTGATCACTTGTTCATAGCTTATTCCTTTATAGAAAGTAGCGTTCTTGTTTAGGACGGGATCGGCTGAATATACGCCGGCTACTTTCGTGCCTTTGATCAGCACATCGGCGTGGAATTCAGCTGCTCTGAGTGCGGCCGCTGTGTCAGTGGTGAAAAGCGGATTGCCAGTCCCACCAACGAATATCACAATGCCACCCGAATCAAAGAATTCCAGATCCGTGAATTTGTTGAACTTTTCCGCAATGCCTTCCACTGCAAGACCACTACTCAGTTTTACTCTTTGTCCCTTCCTTTCGAGCAACGAGTGAAGCACGATACCGTTGATCACAGTGCCGACCATTCCGCAGAGGTCTGCATCGATCTTGTCGAGCCAGTCGGCATCGCGTCCCCGTATGATGTTACCCCCACCGACGACGACACCAATTTTTGTGCCCATGTTCTTGGCCTGGAGGATTTGTTCTACGACATAATTTATAGCTGTCTCGTTGAAAGTTTTATCATCATTGCCAAAAAATTCTCCAGATAACTTGAGGATGATTCTGTGGTATTTGGTACGGTGGGGCTTTTTTTTCATTCACCGAGGCGAAAACGTACGAAACGCCTCACGACGATGTTTTCACCGAATTTTGCTATCTGTTCTTTCAAATAATCGTCGACCGTTTTTTCGGGTATCTTTACAAATGGTTGTTCAAGCAGGCATACATCTGAGTAGAATTTCTCGAGTTTACCGGCCACTATCTTTTCGACAATTTCCGGTTTTTTCTTCATGTCCTGCACCATGCTTCGGTAAATTTCTTTCTCCCGTTCGATCACCTCGGGGGATAGCTCTTCGCGCGTTACCACCATCGGTTCGCTTGCCGCAATCTGCAGGGCGATATCGCGGACAAACCTGCGGAACTCGGTGTTCCGCGCGACAAAATCTGTTTCACAGTTGACTTCCACTAAAACGCCCAGACGGTCACCGGGGTGTATGTATGCATCTACGATGCCCTCTTTGGTTATTCGGCCTACTTTCTTGGCGGCGAGGGCCAGTCCTTTCTTTCTTAGTGTCTCGACCGCTTTGTCGAGATCACCACCCGCTTCGTCGAGAGCTTTCTGGCAATCGACGATGCCGGCCCCGGTTCTTTCTCTAAGCTCTCTCAGTTTCTCCCGATCCATATGCTTCCTTCTCTTCTGCCTCGAATCCTTTTCTTCCTTCAATGACCGCGTTGGCAATGATCTGGGTGACGAGTGAGATCGATCTGATAGAATCGTCGTTAGCTGGTATTGGATAGCTTATCTCGGTTGGGTCGACATTCGTGTCGACGATCGCCGCAACCGGGATATTGACCCTGAGTGCTTCACGAAGTGCGGTTTCATCTTTCTTTATGTCCACGATGAAGACCATCCCCGGCAGGCGGTCCATTTCTTTTATGCCTTCGAAGTTTTTGTGCAGTTTCTGATATTCCCTTTCGGCTCGGGATAATTCTTTTTTCGATACCATTGTCCAGCGACCATCTTCTTTCATCCGTTCGAATTCACGGAGTCTTGAGATACGTTGACTCAGGACCTCGAAATTCGTAAGCAGTCCTCCTAACCATCTTTCGGTAACATAGAATATCTGTGCCTTAATTGCCTCTTCTTTGATTATGTCTTTGGCCTGCTTCTTGGTGCCGACGAAGAGAATGCCCTTGCCCTCTTCAGCAACGCGAACGGTTGCCTCATATGCGTGCTTCAAGCCTTCCTGCGTATGCCGTAGGTCGATAATGTGTATGCCATTTCTCTTGCCGAAAATGTATTTCCCCATCTTTGGATTCCAACGCTTGGTGCGGTGTCCGAAGTGACATCCTGAGCTAACGAGTCGCTCGAAAGTTATCTGTTCCAAAGTGCCTCCTTATCGCTTCGAGAACTGGAATCTCTTGCGGCGTTTGGCCAAGCCATACTTGCACCGTTCTTTCTTTCTCGGATCTCTCTTCAGCAGTCCAGCACTTTTCAGAGTGGGTCTCAGTTCCGGATTGAATTTGACGAGCGCTCGGGCGATACCGTGACACATGGCTCCTGCCTGACCTGCTATTCCACCACCCGATATTCTTGCTTTGATATCAACTGAACCTTTTACGCCGGCAGTGGTCAGCGGAAGATTGACCAGGTCGACGAGGTCCTGGCGGCCAAAATACTGCAGGGGATCGCGGTTATTGACCCTGACGACCCCGCTGCCCGAAGACAGTATGATCTTTGCCGTAGCTGTTTTCCTCGATCCGGTTAGTATTTCCGGCATATATATCTCCTCCTTACAGTTCGATTAATCTAGGCGACTGTGCAGTATGGGGATGTTTAGAATCCGTATATATCTTAAGT
Organism: candidate division WOR-3 bacterium; assembly: GCA_029858255.1. Taxonomy (NCBI): domain Bacteria; kingdom Pseudomonadati; phylum Caldifarciminota; species Caldifarciminota bacterium. The sequence continues at coordinate 110,741 of JAOUFJ010000005.1, forward strand.
CGCCTCAACCGCCGCGCTCTCAATTTATTCTTGGGCAACATGCCGCTGATTGCGTGGTAGAAAACACGTTCTGGATGCTTTTTCAGCATTAATTCTAAATGTATCTTCTTCAAACCGCCCGGGTGGAAAGAGTGAGAATAATATATCTTGTCCTTCATTTTGTTCCCGGTGACTCGGAATTTGTCGGCATTTATGACTACAACAAAATCCCCGCAGTCCACGTGCGGAGAGTATTGTGGTTTGTTCTTACCGATAAGAACACGGGCAATTTTCGAAGCCAACCGCCCCAAGATCTTACCCGTGGCGTCGACTATGTACCAATTGCGCTTGATCTCAGATTTCTTTAGGACTTTTGTCTTCATTAGCCACTATTATATATAATTTCTCGGCAATGTCAATACCAAGACGATCCTATGGCAGATAGGATCAAGTTCTACCCCGGAGTGGATCCAGCTAAATAACGGCAAAGCGCATCAGCGAATCAGAATAATAATGTTGCTTGTTGCATGTTGTAGCGGCCAGTATTGTACATGGGTTTGGTTATAGGTCCGTCCAAAATCAAACCACAACCAAACTGGCAGCTAAACCCTACAACATACAGCAATGAGTATTATCATGGTAGCGCATTCGTTTAGGATTTAGGGTTCAGTGTTTAGGATTTTGGTTTTGTTTAGCTTAGTGTGCTTCGTCCCAGTCTGGACCGATGCCGATCGAGGTGACGATCGGGACATTTGTTTCAATAGCACTCTCCATGCAATGTTTGATGATCTCTTTGGCTTCGTCGATCCTGTCATTTTCTATCTCGAATAACAACTCATCATGGATCGACAAGAGAAGACCACGATTGAATTTGCCTCCGGTCAGTCTGTTTTCAACATCGATCATCGCGATCTTCACAAGGTCTGCGGCACTGCCCTGGATCGGCGTGTTAATGGCGGCCCGTTTTGAAAATTCGCGCAGGTTATAGTTCCGCGAGTGCAGGTCGGCCAGTGGCCTTCGGCGTTTGAAAATGGTTTCTGCGTATCCTTTTTCCTCTGCCGACCGCACTGCTTGTTCGCGCCAGGCCGCTACACCGGGGTACAAATCATAATAGGATTGGATGAATTGTGCTGCCTCTTCGTGGGCAATATCAAATCGCTGGGCGAGGCCGTAATCACTCATGCCGTAGATAAGCCCGTAATTAACCACTTTGGCCATTCTGCGTTGTTTGTCGTCGACCTTTTCTTCGGGAATACCGAAGACTACGCTTGCCGTGTGCCGGTGTATATCATCGCCCTTCATGAATGCCTGGATGAGGTTTTTGTCATCTGCGATATGGGCAAGCAATCTCAGTTCGATCTGAGAGTAATCGGCCGAAATTAGCGTGTAGCCTTCGCTTGCGACAAAGCCCTTTCTTATTTTCCTGCCAAGGTCGCTCCGTATGGGTATGTTTTGAATGTTCGGATTCGAAGAAGACAGACGGCCGGTCGCCGTTCCGGTCTGGTTGAAAGTCGTGTGGATACGGCCTTCCTGGCTCAACATGATCAATGGCTCGAGGTATGTCGATTTCATTTTGGCAAGTTCGCGGAACCTGAGCAGTTCTCTGGGCACTGCATGGCTGAGGCTGAGTTGAGTCAGCACTTCAAAATCGGTTGAATAGTGTTTCTTGCCGCGTTTCGTCGGCTTGAGTTTCAGCTCTTCGAAGAGCACTCCAGCGAGTTGTTTAGGTGAATTGATGTTGAACGAATGGCCGACGATTTCATAGATACTTTTTTCGGCTTCGCGCAGATGCTGTTCGACTTCTACATTGAGTTCTTCCAGGTATATTACGTCAAGGCCGATACCGCGTTTTTCCATCTTCGTCAATACGTGTATGAGCGGTTCTTCGATATTGTTGTAGAGATCGAACATGTCCTTTTCCTGCAATTTGTCCTTGAGAACAGGATACAGTTGATGGCTCAGAAGGGCGATAGTTTCCGGAGCGTCTCCCGGGCATGATTTCAGGTTTTGAAGGCAGATATCGTCAAATGAGTATGAACGGCGATTGGGATCGAGCAGCCAGGAAACGACCTGGAGATCGAAGAGGGGTGGTTTTATGGTCGTGGCGTGTGCAAGAGTCTTCAGGTCATAGCCGACCGTGATGATTCCTTCCCGGGCCAGGATTTCAGCGATTTGATCATGCCCGCTGCGGTACACATTGTCTTCGTCGGTGCTGAGAAATACCTCGTTATCACCCAGCGCAATACCGATCATTTTAACATCCATTGCCACATCTTTGCCATTCAATTCCTGCACCTCGATACCGGCGTGGATGCCCCTTGAGAGTTCTTTGATGTATGCATGGAATTCGAGATCGACGAGGATCGGCATGACCTTGTCCATATCGGGTTCTTTAGTGCGCAAGTTATCAAGGGAAAAGTCCAGTGGCACGTCGGTCTTCAGTTCGATCAATTCATGCGATAGTTCTGCTTTTTCCTTGTGCTGGGTAAGGCGAGGGTCTTTTTCGAGAGCTTCGTTGAAATCGGCATATTTCTTTATTATTTCCTGGGCGCGCTTGGGCCCGATGCCCGGCACTCCGGGAACATTGTCTATTGTATCGCCGGTGAGTGCAAGATACATGGGGATTTGCTCGGGAGCGATTCCGTATTTTTCAGAGACCTTGTCGCGGTCGATTATTTCATCTCGGTAGGCATCATAGACAAAGACATTATCACCGACGAGCTGGAGCAGGTCTTTGTCCGATGTCGCGATGTAGACCTCGCCTTGCTCTTTTAGCTTGACCGCAAGGGTCGCCAGGATATCGTCGGCTTCATAGCCTTCGACCTCGAATTGAGGTATGCCCATGCATTCGGACAGCTCCTTTACCTTCTCGATCTGGAATGGAATGTCAGGCGGCGGGGGAGGCCGGGTCGCCTTATAATCTTCGAATATCTCATCGCGGAACGTGACCCCCGGCGCATCAAAGGCAAGAACAAGATATTCGGTCGGCAGTCTTTTCTTTATCTTTTCAAGGGTGTTAACGAAGCCGAATATGCCGGAAGTGTTCTGGCCGCGGGAATTCTTCAGCGGGTTCTTTATGAATGCGAAATAAGAGCGGAAGATGATCGAATACGCATCGATGATGACGAATTTCTTTATCATGGCCAATTATACGCAATAATAAGGCATAAGCAAGTCTACACTGGGGACAGGCATAAACTTTTAAACTTCTTACTGCTTTTTCTTTTGAAATATCATCGTATCTGTAGATGCTATTGTTGCATGTGCTGCACACGCGGCAAAAGTTTAAAAGTTTATGCCTGTCCCCATGATTTGTGTATTGACAGCGTACTGATTATGCGTAGTATTGAACAGTGGTTCACCAGAAAAAGGTCCACGCGATCATTAACCCGCACGCCGGCTACGGCAAAGCCGGCAAGAGATGGCCCCAAATATTAGAATGTCTAGAGTCTTCAGGGTTCGATGTCACCTGGCGGTTGACCGAGAGAAGGTGGCATGCTTATGACATTGCGCTGGAGTATGCGCGGGAAGGAGCAAGGCTCATAATCAGTGTCGGAGGTGAGGGTGTGATGAATGAGATCGTGAACGGCTTGTTCGCCTATAAGAAGACATCCGGTACTATGCCCACACTCGCCATGATCCCGGCAGGAACCGGAACCGATCTATCAAGGACCCTGCATATTTCCAAAGATTATCGCCAGGCGGTTGAGGTGATCAAAACCGGGCGCGAGATGTTAATGGACGCGGGTAGGATGGTCTTCCAGCGTGACGGCAGGACCTGGGCGCGCTATTTCATCAATGCAGCAGATACTGGATTGGGCGGAGCCGTGGCAAGACTCAGTAACAGCCTTCCAAAAGTCCTGGGTGGATTCTTGACCTTCTTGCTCGCCAGTCTCGCTGCGTTACTCAGTTTCAAGCGGATGACATTGAAGATTTGGGTTGATGGCAAGCTGGTTGGCAGCGGGCTCATGACCATCGTTGGCGCGCTCAACGGGCAGTATTTCGGCGGCGGTATGCATGCCGCGCCAATGGCCGTGGTCGATGATGGAATAATGGAATTTCTGTACGTTAAGGATACCGGGTTTTTCAAATTCGTCAGCAAGGTCCTGGCGAAGGTGTACACAGGAGAACACCTGGCATACCACAAGGTTCATCTTTGTAAAGGCCGGCAATTGAAGGTGCAGAGCGAGAAGGTATTCCTTGCTGAAGTTGACGGCGAGGTCGAAAGGGCAAGTACGATCTGCCTTGATGTTTTGCCCAAGTCGGTCGGTATGTTGGTGGTTAAGTAGTTAGACCTTGTAAAGATCGTTGGTTGTGATGTAGTTATACACTTCTGGTTTTAACATGTATCTTACTGAAAGCCCCTTTCTGATTCTTGTGCGGATCATCGTTGATGAAATGTCGATCATTGGTGCGGTGCTGACCATGATCCGGTCGAAGAATCTTGCCTCTTTTGACACATCATAATTCGGTCGCCGCATAACAACTACACGGCACTCGCGGAAGAGTTCTTCTGGATCTTTCCAGGTTTCGATCTCATGCCACTGGTCACTGCCGATCATCAAATATAGTTCATCATCTTTTTCTATGTGCAGTCTCCTGATCACTTCGATGGTGTAGGTTTTATCCGTAAATGTTCTCTCGACATCGCTGACCGCAAACATTTCGTTATCCTCCACCGCGAATTGGGTCATAGTGTACCGGTCTTCATATTTTGAGTAGTCTGTTTTATGGGGTGGGTTTCCAGATGGCACGAAAAGAATCTTCTGGAGGTGGAATTCCTCCAGGACATGCTGGGCAATTATCAGATGCCCGACATGCGGAGGATCAAAGAGTCCTCCGAAGACACCGGTTCTCATCGGTACTCCTCCTAACTATTCTTTTCAAGGTCGGCAATGCGGTCGGCGGCCCTTTTTTGCCAATTTTCGTCTTCGAGGAGTTCTTTATACAACTCCAGGGCTTCCTCAAACTGCCCTTGCTTTTCAAGGATGCGGGCTCTGCGGTATGTTGCTTCGCCTGCCGATTCTGTTTCCGGATAGTTATTGCGTATGTATTCGTAGTATAAAAGAGCCGCTTCAGGCTCCTTCAGCTTTTCATATAACTTACCGTTCTCCAATTCTTTTTTAGCCAACAGATTTCGTGCGGTCAGTATCTCCTTTCTCGCTTCATCGGTGTATTCAGAGTTAGGATAGCGTGTAAGGAATTCATCGAAGAGTTGGATCGCTCTTTTCAGGTCACTCAGGTCTTTCTCATAGCTTGGGGCACCCAGGAGGTTGGCTTTTGCCCGGTAGAAGTGAGCCTGCTCAACGAGTGCCGAGTTCGGGAAGTTGCGTATAAGGTAGTTGAATTCAATCACTGCTTGATCGTAATCTTTCATCTCAAGGTACGCGCGTGACAACCAGTATTGTGCGTCATCGACATACTCTGATGAGGGGTAGTAGAATAATATTCTCTCAAAGGCTTCTGCTGCTTTCTGGTACTGTTTTTTGTCGAAGAGCGACATTGCGCGTTCATATTCACTGACCGGCTCGAGTGGAACGAGCGTCTCTCGCGCCGCGCACGACAGGACGATCAGAACGAAAGCCAAGAGAATCGGGTTAGATCTCATTTTTTCTCCTTTATTTCCTTCATCCGCTCCTTTGCCTTTTTGGTCATTTCGCCTTTCTGATACGGATCGAGCCGTATTACCTTTTTATATAATTCGAGAGCCGTGTCGAAGTTACCTCGCGCGTAGTATATTTCGGCCGTGTAAAAATATGCATCATCGAGCATCGATTTAGGTTCGCCGTTGGCGATGATATGGCCGAAGTAGATCTCTGCACTGTCAAGTATCCCGGCGCCGAAATGTCTGGTGCCAAGCGATAGCTGTATTTCACTTACAAGCAAAAGATTTGCTGCGGTTTTCAATTTTTCGTATTCGAACATGGCCATTGATAATGCCGAGGTGAAGTCGCCGGTGGCGGCAAGTGCTCGGATCAAGTTTGGTTTGGCATTTCTGGCTTCCCGAGACGTTGAATCAATCTGCAGGGCACGTCTGTAAGCTCTGATCGCTGCTTCATAATTACCGTTCTCAAAATTCAGGTCACCAATAAGAAACAAGTTGCCGGCCTGTTCATATTCGGGCACGAGTTTTGCGATTTCCTGGTAAAGGAACAGCGCACGTTCGGGTTCGTTGATCTTCAATGCGTTCTGGGAAAGGGTATTGTATACTCTTATTATGCTGTCTTTGAATGTCGTATCTATGTTCAAGGAGGCGCCGAAATATTCCAGGGCCTCTGCATATTCATTTTTTCTTAAGTAGCAATAACCTATGATATATTGTATTTCTGAATCTTTGTCTTTGCGCAGTGAAATGATTTCGGTCAACGCCCGGTCGTAGTTCCATTCCGCTATGAACTTGCGGGCATTGCTGATACGTTCTTCCTTACGGGCGCAGTGGAGGCACAGACATATTGAAAGGATAACCAACCAGTTACGTTTATTCATGGTTGAGAATAGATCGGAGACGCCCGACGACACCGAGTATGATCTTTGTCAGCTTGAGTTCTGCAATCGACGCCGCTTTGATGCTCGTTGCGAGTCTATCCAGACCAGTGCCGAGAATTATACCTGCGCCGGGTTTGATACTGCTTTGTTGTTCTATGTATCCGGCAGCCTCTTTTGCCTTCTTTCTCACTTCTTTTCCAGTCTCTCGAGCAGACGCAGGTATGATTCCAGCAGTCCGCGAAATTCAGATACGAGCAGGAGTTTTTGATGCTCGACGATTTTCGTTTCTTCTCTTATTCTGCCGAGTTCGGTCTGCGCTTCTTTCAGGAATCGCTGAGCTTCGACGCGAGCATTCGCGATGATCGTCTCGGCTTCCTTTTTTGCGCCGCTCTTCAAGTCATCGGCAGCTTTCTGTGTTGTGGTCAGTGTATCCTGAAGTATCTGTTCCATGCGTCTGTAGTCTGCGATCTTCAGATCCATGTCCTTTACCCGCTCTGATAGACCGGCGTTTGCCCGCAGGAGCTCTTCTAGTTCGGTGGCGACCATGTCCAGGAATTCGCGCACCTCGTGAGGATCGTAGCCACGTACTTTCTTCTTAAATTCCTGCTTGCGGATTTCCAGTGGTGTGATTGGCATATTACCTCCGCTTTTGCGTCAACTTAATATAACTAAAGCCGAATAGTACATGAATTTTCTTTTCAATAATCAATCGGACCTTCTGTCTGCTAATCATAAGCGAAAACCGTACTACCGCCCAGACGCTTGGCTTTTCGAAGCGATTGTTCGGCTTTCTTGATCATTTCCTTCACGCCGCCGGCGTCCTCGGGGAAGCCGACCACGCCTATGGACAGACTTATCTCTTTTACCCGTAGATCTTCCTTGAAGAAATCATGATTTCTCACGCTGCGCAATATCCTCTGGGCTGTCTGCTTTGCAGAGGCCTTTTTCGTTTCGGGGAGGAGCGCAGCGAATTCGTCGCTGTCGTATCGTGCAAGGATATCAACACTCCTCAGGCTGCGTTCGAGGACACGCGCAAGTTGCTGTAGTACACTGTCTCCGGTCCGGATGTCGAATTCCTTGTTCACTGCGCCAAGCCCGTCGACATCCATCAGAATGACCGCAAGGCTGTGTTCGTAGCGCGAGGCGCGTTGCAGTTCTGTGTTCAGCTGCTTGTCAAAGTACTTCCTGTTGAAAACACCGGTCAGGCTGTCAATCCAGTTCTGCTGTTTTACACGTGAGTAGAAGCAGTTGGGTTGTATTAGATGCTCGACAAAAACATATGGGTGGGTCTTCAGAGTCTCCACGAGTTCGAACGAACTTATCGTGCTTACGTCATATGTGCAGAGGATGAAAATCCTGTAGTCGGGCTGGCGGCTCAGGTCGTCAAGACCGTCCTCAAATTCAACGTGGCTGCTATTACATTCGACCAAGACCCTCAAGCCCTCACGGCTTTTGGGTATTTTTTTGTATTCACGCTTCAACCATCTCACCAGTGATTTTGCATGGACACCTTCACTGACCGTGGTGATGCGGTTTCTGAAATTCTTGCGCAGCAATTTGCACGTGTGTTCGTTGCCTATGAAGACAACCCTTTCGCGTCGCTCGATGCCATCATTGATGAGCGTGAAAATATTATCGATCAACTGTTCAGACCCGCGGTGTACGTAAAGCGCGTGCACGGGCAGATCTATTTCAACACCTTCGTAACCGATCTTTACGGATCTCGGCATCGGTTAGCTCATCTCCTTGCTGACAACTGCCTCTAAGACATCCAGCGCACCGCGCAGCTTCTCGATTGAATAATTCCCCATATGACCAATACGGATGATAGTGCCTCTGAGATCTGCCTGACCATTGGCAAAGAGAATACCGTGCTGTTCTTTTATCTCATTGATTATCGCCGTACTGTCCTTCCCCGGCGGCATTTTCATTACGGTGAGCGCGTTAGAAGGGTTTTCTGGCATCAATTCGAATCCGATCTCGGATACTCTCTTCCGGACATACCCGGCGATGTCTTTGTGCTTTTTGAAGTTGTTTTCCAGTCCTTTGTCGATGATCATGTTCAATCCTTTGTTGAGCCCGCAGAGTATCGTTATTGCCGGTGTGAACGGGGTTTGATTCTTGCTTCTGAATTTCTCGTAGGTCCTGATGTTGAAATAGTACTTGGGCAGATCCGAGCCATTGGCCCGCTCGAGGGCGCGTTTTGACAGTGAAACAAAAGCGATCCCCGGCGGCGCCATGAAGGCCTTTTGAGATGCGCCGACCAGAGCGTCGATGTGCCACTCATCCTGCGGGCAGTAATCAGCGCCCAGTCCTGCAACACCATCGACCACAAGATAAGCGTCGTGTTTCGTTGAGATCTCGCCGAATTGCCGTATGTCGTTGAGCGCGCCAGTAGAAGTCTCCGTCAGTGTCGTTAAGATAACGGTCGATTTCGGTACATTGCCAAGAGCTTCTTCGATCTGGTGCGGCTCGATCGATTTTCCGTATTCGGCCCTGATGACGATCGGGTCAAGACCGTAAGTGTTGCACAGCTCAAGCCAGCGCTCGCCGAACTTGCCAGAGATGGCAACGATCGGCCTGTCTTTGCGTGATAGTAGATTGCAGCATGCGGCTTCCATTGCCCCAGTACCCGATGCCGTGAAAATGAAAATGTCGCATCCCTGGGCGAAGAGTATTTTTTTCAGATTTTCGGTGACTGCATTATACAGCTCACCGAATGCGTTTTCGCGGTGATACAGCAGAGGGCACGACGCTTCCCGCAGCACCTCTTCAGGCACATCAATCGGGCCCGGCGTGAAAAGGATATACTTACCTTTCAATCTCCCTCCTGCATTGTATGCAGAGACTCATGCCCTTGTTGTCAGTGTCCTCAATGGTGTTGGAGAAGTGCATTACGCAACTCGGGTCACCGCAATGATCAAGTCCCAACAAATGCCCGGTTTCGTGTACAACTTCCTTACCCAGCCTTTCCTCCAACCGCGGGCCGGACAACCGAAATAATGAGACGATTGCAGAACGAAGCAATGGATTGGCAATTCCGAAGATGAAATTAGTACTGTGGGTATATATATCAACACCGACGATGCCAATACGGTAATCGGAATCAGAACTATTGAGTTCGATCAGGCTGCTGATGAACCCTGTTGGATCGTATTGCTTTCGCAGTATGTTATACGATTTAGCAGGTACATCGAAATGACCTCCAAAGCGCACGTCTAATTTCAGATGGTTCTGCAATGATTTCTCAACGAGCCCGAAACAATCCAACCCTTTCTGCTGATATACTGTCGTCACTTTTCTTTTTCAAGTTTCTTGAGGAAGGGGGCAAACAGATCGATCGGAACCGGGAAGATGGTCGTCGAATTTTTTTCGGTCGCAACCTCGGTCAGGGTCTGTAGAAAACGCAGCTGAATGCCCACATTGGTTTCGCCGATGATCTTTGCTGCTCGGTTGAGCTTGTCAGCGGCCTGCAGTTCTCCTTCTGCATGTATTACTTTGGCGCGGCGTTCACGCTCGGCTTCGGCTTGACGGGCAATTGCCCGCTGCATTTCCTGTGGTATGTCGACATGCTTGATCTCGACCGTAGAAACCTTTATACCCCAGGGATCGGTTTGCTGATCAATGATCTTCTGTAATCGTACGTTGATTTTCTCACGTTGCATGAGGATCTCGTCGAGTTCATATTCTCCAAGGACGCTGCGTAGCGTTGTCTGAGCCAGCTGGCTCGTTGCATATAGAAAATCTTCTACCTCGAGTATCGATTTGGCGGGTTCAAAGACACGAAAATACCCGACCGCATTGACTTTGATCGATATATTATCCTTTGTGATGACATCTTGGGGCGGCACATCCATCGTGATTACGCGCAAATGGACTTTTGCCATTTTGTCGATACCGGGCCAGAGTATGAAGATGCCCGGACCTTTTACCTTTATGAATCGGCCGAGTCTGAACACGATCGCCCTTTCGTATTCTTTGAGAACTTTGATTGAACTGAGGATGATCAGCACTACTACAATGATGAGAATTGTCGGTAACGTCATAGGTCCTCCTTTGCAATATTCTATGTAAATTCATGATGAAGTCAATACGAGAGTTGTCTGGAATTGTTTCTGGCGTGTTTCGGTAAGGGGTGAGGGTGAAATACGAAATTGACACGGGCATCTTTTTGGATAGATTATTCTATGCTTCTATTAACATTGGTGCTCTCTTTCTCCCTTGATTTTCGCGGGATATGGGTTCCGCGCTGGTCGATCGATGACCATGAAAATATCTTCGCGACGCTCGACAATAGATTCAATCATGTTTTCCTGCAGGTTTTTGCCCTTGGTGAGGCATACTATCCTTCTGAAAACACCGTCGTGAAGCGGTACGACGACCAGTGGCTGAGGGATTTCCTGACCGAGGCTCACCGCAGAAACATAAAAGTTTCGGCCTGGCTGAACGTTTTCTATTCATGGGGCTACGCGGATCGGACGAGAGACATGCGCCATCCCATCAATCGCCATCCCAATTGGTATGCAGAGGATAGAACAGGCACATCGATTCTCGATTATGGAGTCGAGGAGTTGAAGCACATGGGCATCGAAGGCTACTATCTGACGCCGGCGAACAACCAGGTTTTCGACTACATAATGGAGGTCGCCACCGAGTTACTGGAAAAATATGAATTTGATGGCGTTCACCTCGACTATTGCCGATATCCGTCGCGCAGGTTCATATATGATGTATCTCTGAGAAGCAAATTCATGCGGGAATACAGTGTTGACCCGACCGATTTCGGGTCCCCTGAATTCGAGCAGAGGTTCAGTATCTGGGGGAGTGCCGATCTCGATAACAGAATGCAGAAAGTCGTGCGTGACGACCTCACGCGTTTCGTCGGCGCATTGAGCGCCCGGGTAAAACGCTCCAGGCCATACATCGAAGTGTCTGTTGCCGTGAAGGCCGATTACCAGTCGGCAGCCGCCGATTTCTACCAGGATTGGCCGCTGTGGCTGAATACCGGACTGGTCGATTATGTTTGTTTGATGGCATACGGCAATGACATCGGGGGGATTCTGGACAAGGCCATGAGGATTGTCGATGACCCGCAAAAGGTTGCGGTTGGGCTCGGTGTGTATCGCTTGAACACTGACCGGATCGCAGCTCAGGTAAGGCAGGTTGCCTCTTTGCCGTTTTCCGGTGTGGTATTCTTCTCATATGAAGAACTCAGAAAGAATCGTGGATATCTTGGTGTTTTTCCTTAGCTGCTGCAGACCGGCTCGACTATTTTCTTGACAACGGATGTCTTTAGAGTAGAATAGTAGCAATGAAGAAGATTTTTCTTCTGCTTGGTACGAATTTGGGGGACCTGAAGGAGAATCTTGAGTGTGCTGCCAAAGCCATAGAATCACGCGGTATCAAGATCCTGAAAAAATCAAAGATATACAAAACAAAGCCATGGGGTGTATCTGAACAGCCCGATTTTCTGAATCAGGCGCTGGAAGTGGATACCGATCTCTCGGCCGCCGAGCTCCTGAAGATATTCAAAGATATCGAAACCCGGATGGGCAGAGACAATGGGCACGGGAGATGGGAGCCCAGAGTGATAGATATAGATATTGTTTTCATGGGCAGCCTCGTCATCGACCGCGAGGATCTGAAAGTCCCTCATGAGCAATTTTTCAAACGCGGGTTTGCGATCAAGATACTGTCTGAGATTGCGCCAGATTTCCACCCCCCTGGTTCGGCAAAGGCTTTGATTGAGTACGCAAGAGGAGAAAGTAATGAGGGAATTCAAGTTTATTGCGATTGAAGGCGTAATCGGCGCCGGCAAAACTTCCCTCACCAAGATTTTGTCGAACAAGTTGCATGCTGGTGCTTTGCTTGAGGAGTTCGAAGAAAACCCTTTTCTCACGAAATTCTACGCAGACCGGAAGAAATATGCGTTTCATACTCAGATATATTTTCTCATGTCGAGGTATCGGAAGCAGAGAGATATGGCGCAGATCGATCTCTTCAATTCAAAGTTGATCACTGACTACCTTTTTGTTAAGGACCGTATTTTTGCCGAAGTTAATCTGAGTGAAGATGAATTTGCGCTTTACGACAAGATATACTCAATTCTCTCGGTCGATATACCGCGACCCGATCTCGTCATCTACTTGCAGGCAAATCCGGAAGCTCTTTATAAGAGGATCAAACAGCGGGGTCGGGTTTACGAGCGCGATATCGAGTTTGAATACATCGAAAAACTCAGTGAGGCTTATAATACTTTCTTCTTTCACTACAATTCATCGCCCATGTTGATAGTAAACATCAAAGGATTTGATTTTCTGGCGAATCCAAGGGACCTTGATCTACTGTGTAACGAGATAAAGGATCTCAAGGAACCGCGCCGGGTCTTATCAAGAGAATGATAACGGTTGATACGATCATCGCCAAGAAGAAGACCGGCGAAAAGATCGTTAGTCTCACGGCCTACGATTTCATAAGCGCTCGTATCCTCGATGAAGCTGGTATCGACATAATCCTTGTTGGTGATTCAGCCGCCAATGTTTTTGCAGGCGAAAAAACAACGCTGCCCATCACCATGGAGGAAATGCTGTACCATACCAGAGTTGTAGCGCGGGCCGTGAAAAACAGTCTGGTGATCGCCGACATGCCTTTTATGTCCTACCAGATTTCCATTGAGACCGCAGTATGCAATGCGGGACGGTTCTTGCAGGGAGGAGCGTGTGGGGTCAAGCTGGAGGGAGGAGCACCCATGGTGCAGACCGTGAAGAGGTTGGTTGACCTTGGCATTCCAGTCATGGGTCATCTCGGTCTTACTCCCCAATCGATACACAAATTCGGTGGTTACAGGATACAGGGCGTTGGCGAAGAGGCAGCGCAGCGAATGCTCGACGATGCAAAATCCCTCCAGGCAGCAGGGTGTTTTTCAATCGTGCTTGAAAAGATCCCGCAGGAACTTGCCAGAAGAATTACCGGGGCGATCGAAATCCCGACCATCGGCATTGGTGCCGGTCCACATTGTGACGGTCAGGTGCTCGTGTTGCATGACATACTCGGCCTGTTCGAAGACTTCACACCCAAATTCGTCAAGCGGTATGCCAGCCTGGCTAAAGAGATACGACGCGCCGTTGATCAATACAAAAAAGAGGTAGAGGGGGGGATCTTCCCGGATCAGGAGCACTCCTTTGATTGAATGCTGGTAACCCGTATTGCGTTTCCCCTTACCGGCATTTCCGACATTGAATTTGACCTATTTTTCTTGATGAACCAGTCTTTTCATTATGTTGAGTAATACTATCTTGGTCTACGCGCTGTTGGGCGCTGATTTTCCTATCTGCGTGGTCAATGATTTCCAGCAATATGCCGAGGTGGAGTTCGCTAACGATCTTTTCTATGTTTTTTGGATCGACCGGCGTTACTACTTCGTCAATGAGAAATTCGCACTATATGGTGCACGCGTCGGTATGGACGGTCATGTCATCGACCCGAACGGTAAGATGTTATTCTGTGACAGCACGGCTGATGGTTTGGACGTCGCCAGCGATCCGAATAACCTCTTTATTGTCAGCCGTAACCATTGCTGAAGCGACGGTGATATCATCGGAGTGCGTGTCACTCCTTCCTGTGATACACTTTATTCGGTACCGATCTGCACTCGGCCGTCGGTGCAGGCGGACCCCGTGGTTGCCTACACCGGCGCGAAGTACGTTGTTGCCTGGTCTGACTCATGGCTCACGGGCGGGTTTTATTGGATTGCAGCTTCGTGTGTTGATACGGCTGGTGCGGTTATCGATACGGGTGATTTTATCGGGTCGCAGGCGATGCGTAGTGAATGCCGTCCGGACATCGCATTCGATAATGATCGGTGCCTCGTCACGTGGTACAATGACGACCAACCGTTCGGAGTGTACGGCAGATTTGTTGATGAATTCGGTCTGCCAGAGGATACCGTGTTGACGATCGCTGTGACCCTTGCCAGCTTCAATGTGAATCCGAGTATAGTCTTTGCCGGTGACCGATATCTTGTTGCCTGGGCAGACAAACGTCCTGGTTATAGTGACCTGGATATCTGCGCGCAGTTCGTTTCGACGCAGGGTGAGATGATCGGTGCGCCAATGGTGATCGCTACCGGCTCGAGTAACCAGCTTGATCCGGCAGTTGCCTATGATGGGAATCTTTTGCTCGTTACCTGGTGCGAGGACCCGGTTGCGATATTCGGGCAGAGATTGTATCTTGACGGCAGTTTGCTCGGCGGTAATTTCAGAATTTCAAATGACCTGCCGTACTACAGGATAGACCCTGCTGTCCAGGCCTCGACGCAAAACTTCCTTGTTGCCTGGAGTGAAACGCGTGATGGTGAGAGCGACATTTTTGGCAACATTGATGTGGCAGCACCGGTGGAGGAGCCGGCCCTGCCTCCGACGGGATGGCCGTGCGCTACACTGTTCATCGATCGATTCGAATTGCTATTCGAAGGCGACTATCGTGTTTATGATGTAAGCGGACGTGATGTTACCGGCCTGCCCGTGTCCCGCGGCATTTATTTCATCGAGTTCGGTGATCACCGTGTGCAAAAAGTGATCAAAGTAAGATAGCAACCAGTCGCTCCAATGAGAAAACCCAAAAGAGGAGACAATGTTGTCATCAGGCGGGGGCGGGTCACTGATGATGTTGCGCTGGCAAAGCTGTTGTGTGAGCTGGGCTACCACAGCAGTCCAAATTTCGCGCGCAAAAAGATCAGGCAGCTGTCAGGCACAGAAACCGATCGCGTTTTTGTAGCCGTGGCGGAGAAGGTGGTGACGGGATTTGCATCATGCCATATTATGCCGCTGATTCATCAGCCGGGCTGTTTATGCCGGGTCACCGCCCTTTGCGTTTCGACGGAACGGCGTGCCGCCGGAATTGGAAGATTACTGATGGAAGCAGTAGAAGACTTTGCCCGTTCTACGGATTGTTTGAGAATAGAGATAACGAGTGGAAAGCATCGCAATCATGCCCACGAATTCTACCGGCGTATCGGATACCGTGAGGTATCGTCCAGGTTCCTGAAAGTGTTGTAGAATATGATTACTTGAGGAACATCCTCACACCATAGAATAGTCAGAAACAGCGTTGACATTTCCTCAAAATTTCCTATAATTCACCGTGGCTGGTTATACAAAAAAACATGCACGAGCCGGGCTCAAGGAAAAATTGCCGCGACTCGAGGTAATCACCAATCAATTCAAGGGCTACACAATTTCCGTCTTTATTCCTGAATATAGTTCGTTGTGCCCGCGCACCGGTATGCCTGATGTCGGTACGATCACCATTGAATATGAACCGGATGCTTATTTCGTTGAGTTGAAGTCACTCAAGTACTATATTCTCGGTTACCGCAACCTGGGTATATTCTATGAGAATGCAGTCAACCGGATTCTAAGGGATTTCGTGAAGACGGTGAAGCCGCGGTGGGCACGGGTTCGTGGTGAATTCCGCCCGCGCGGCGGCATCAATACAGTTGTAGAAGCAAAACACGGTAGGATACCAGCCTGAGACCCTCAAGCGCATTGACAAGCAAACAATTCTGATTATAATGCGGCATGGATCAGGAGACCAAAAGACTCTATGCGGAAGCCTTGCAGTTCTATGAAGCCGGCAAAATAAAAGAGTCTGTCAACGCATTGAAACAGGTTGTTCAACTCTACCCCGATTATCCCGACGTTCATAATGCACTCGGTCTCGTTCATTCCCTCGCTGGCAACCAGGAGGAGGCGATTGGCTATTTCAAAAAGGCCATCGAGTTGAATCCTTCCTACATTGAAGCGTACGTGAATCTTGCGATTGTGTACAATGAGCAGTGCGAGTTTGAAGAAGCAATAAGATCTTTTGAAAAGGCCGCGACACTTGAAACACAGGAAAAAGGTTTTTCGCCGAAACTGAAGGCGAAATTGGCCAGTGTCTATAAACAGCTTGGCGATACGTACTATGAGCTGCAAGAGTTTGAGAAGGCCAGGGAAGAATATGAGAAAGCAGCGGGTCTTGCACCGACTTTTCTCGATATCAAGCTGAAACTCGCAAAGGCGCTGCTTCAACTCAATGAATTCGGGAACGCAGAAAGATTGCTGTCCGATATACTGGCCCAGAATGTGAATTACCTGGAGGCGAAGACAACACTTGGTCTCTGCTATTATCGGCAACAGAGATTTATTGATGCCAGAAAGGAGTGGCAGGAAGTTTTGCGTAAAGACCCTCAGCATATAAAAGCCAGATCGTATCTTAATATGTCGAAGGAGAAACACGATGATTAAGAAATTGAAGAAGGAAGAATTGAAGCGGTTCGAGAAATTGCTGCTCGACGAGCGACAGAAGATGCTACGTGAACTTGAATATGAGAGCGACCAGATAGCCAAAACACAACTGGAGACTTCGGGAGACCTTGCAGCATACTCAAATCACATGGCTGATCAGGGCACCGAGACCGAGCGTCGCGAGATTACATCCCAGATCATTTCCTCGAGACGTGACACCCTTTTTGAGATCAATCATGCATTGAGAAAAATTGCTCAAGGTACCTATGGATTTTGCGAGCAGTGCGGGAAACTGATACCGAAGAGAAGACTGAAGTTTCTCCCCCAGGCTAGACTGTGCATCAAGTGTTCATAATCCACGCCGGAAGTATACCCATAACCAGTGTCTGATGGTTCAGCGAAAGAGCGCCAGTCCGATCCTGCTGTTTGCGTTCATCGCTTTTTTTCTTGACCAAATAACGAAATTATTTGTCGTTAACTATCTCAAACCTCTGGACCCGCCAGCCGAGATCGTCGGTTCGCTTCTCCGCCTCAAACTTACCTTCAATCCGTATGGTGTGTTCGGGTTATCGATAGGTCCTGCGGCGTTGAATTATGCATTAACTATCGTTGGAATTGTCGTCCTTTTCTACGTTGGCCTGACGCTCAAGGACAGAACAGGTCTGGTCGTGTTTGGTTTGCTCATCGGCGGTGCACTTGGTAATGTCGCAGACCGATTACGCTTTGGCTACGTCATTGATTTTATCGATATGGGCATCGGTAATCTCCGCTGGTTCACCTACAACCTCGCCGATGCATTTATTACAGTTGGCGCGATATTCCTTTTGGCGCGCGAAATTTTATTCAAGAAAAAACCCCAGCAATCATCACTGACCGTTGGTCAGTAATCGATAAATTTCCCGACGACCCAGGATAGATTTCACATAGTTGCGTGTCTCATCATAGGGGATCAGTTCGACAAATGTCTCCAGTTCGGCATTGGGGTCGTATTTGATCCATCGCCTGACCCGTACCGGCCCCGCATTGTAGGCGGCGAGCGAAAGTGGGAGCGATTTGAACTCGTTCATCATTTCCTTGAGGTAATGAGTCCCGAATCTGATCGATACCGCCGGGTCCGCATATGAGTAATCTGATACACCAAGATCTCTTGCGATCGTTCTTGCAGTCGCCGGGATTATCTGCATGAGACCTTTTGCGTTGGCCGGAGAAACAGCGACGGGATCGAACAGGCTCTCCTGCCATATCATGGCCAGGGTGAGGCTCAACTCGGGATAATTTTCGGTGATGCTGAAAGCGTAACGGATTGGATATTGCAGCCTTAACAGATCAATAGGCAGTTTCAGGATATTTTTTTCAGCGGCTGAACGTTTGACCTGCAATCCATAACGGATCGATTGTTTATCTTCACCATACTGCGCGCAAAGCTTGCTCAGAAGCACTAATTCTTGTGGCTTCTCGGCGTCGACCATTTTCAGTTCGGCAACCGCATACTCGTTTTCGTTGAGGAGGAAAAATTCCACTGCATTGTTGATGTGTAGGGAATCTTGCCGCGTGAACGCTGCTACGGTGTCACCAAATTGGCTCATCCAGATGTTCATTGGCGAGGTGTCAAGAAAGTGTGTATGATCATAGTTAACGAGTGCGTAATATGACAATGGATATTGTGCCGGAAGATATTTTTTCAGGCTGTCTGTATCTTGATTGAGGCGTTCAAGCGAGCGCATGTGCCAGTATATGAATTCTGGTTCGCCCTGTTTCTCAAGTATTGTCAGAGCTCTTCTCAGGTCGCCAACCCTCAAGAGTTGCATGGCGGCGCGGAAGTTCGTGTTTCTTTCGTCTATGTTCAGGAATGTTTCCACTGCGTTTAGGGTATCGCCGAGTTCCTCAAGCAGGAATGCTTTTCGCTTCTGCCCTCGGACGGAATATTCGGAACCGTTGCGCAAGTTATGCAATGAATCATAGATGCTTATCGCCCTGCCATTGTCGCCTGTTCTCTCGTAGATCCTTCCGCGATAGTAATAGGCTGCAGCCCCCGAGCACTGGCTCAAATATGATAGTGCTCTGCCATCATCGTTCAGGTCGTAGTATATGCGTCCCAGGTAATACTGGACGGTCTCATCCTGGATCCCGCGCTTCAAGTACTTCAACGCCTGACTGTACTCGTTGTTGTAATAGAGTACGCGGCCATAAGCCTTGTTTTCCGCTTTTGTCTTCGGCTTTACGAATCTCAAGGCGTAATGCGCACCAGGCGTCCTGGGATATTTGTCGATGAGGTTCCAGGCGGTGGATGATAAGTCCCTTTTCGCCTTTTCCTTTTCATACATCCTGAGCCTGACATATTCCCGCAGTGCGGGGTCCTTGAGATGCGTGAGACCGGCTTCCACCAGATCCAGCTCCGGTAATCCGAGCAAAATGTCGAAGAGCACTTCCTGATATTCATCAAAAAGGTAGTCGCGGACTGATCTTATCCTGAAGATAATCTTCAGCGCATTTTCGTAGTTATCTGATTTCATGTAAGCCCGCGCCAGCTGGATAAGACGGTAGTCCTCAGGACCGCTTTCAATGGACAATGAAGCGATTGCTTTGTCAAAGACATTCAGATTCAAGAATGCGATGCCTCGCAGCAATTCAACGTCGGTCAATTGTGCGAGATGTTGCCATGAATTGGTCTTCAAAAGAATCAGATTTTTCTGGCTGGGGTCAATCGGTATTGCCCAATTGAGGCTGTCGAGAAGATGCACGGCACGTTTGTATTCACGTTGGTCGAGGTATATATCGAGGAGTAGTGAATTCCGCTCAGCAGCATATTTTTCACTCGTGATCTGCTGTGTTAACAAGCGGTGAGCACGGATCGGGTCCGCCCGGCGGACACCTGCTGCTTCCCTCAGATAGTCGAGTTCAGGTATTTCTTTAATCGCCGGGTGTGGGCATGAGATCAATACCAGGGCGACAATGAGTGCCAAAAACTTCATGTTTCTTATTCTAACCGGCATTCGAAATTGGTCAAGAGTCATTGGAAAATTCCGGGAGCCAAAACCGCTAGGATGTTGCTTATCCCGAATGCCCTGAAGTACTACAGTATTTTTCTGTTGATGAATGTATTAGTACTCGTAAAGGTCTTCCGTCTTGAAAAAGAAATCGATCTCACGCTGGGGATTCTCATCGGGCGCTGATGCATGGACGACATTCTCGCCAACCGATGTACCGTAGAGGTTGCGCACGGTATTCGGCGCGGCTTTTTTCGGATCTGTTGCACCCACGACCTCACGCAGTTTCGCCGGCGCGCCGGTCGCCTGCAGGCATGCAACAACAACCGGCCCGGAAGAGATGAAATTCACGAGCCAGTCGTAGAATTCTTTCCCTTTGTGTATTTCGTAGAATTTTCCCCCTTGTTCTTTATCGAGCCACAGCATCTTCATGCCAATGATCTTGAATCCGGCATCCATGATCTGCTTCAAGATCTTGCCGCTCAGATTTCTTTTCACGGCGTCTGGTTTTATGATCAGTAGAGTTTTGTCCATGACCGTAGTATAACCGTTTTTTGCTTTTTGTCAATTCGATCGGCAGGCAAAACAGAAGTGCACATTGTATGCGGGATTTGACAACTCTGTGGATTAGGCTATAATGATTTATGAATCTTAGAACGCTGCTGTGTATATGTCTGCTGTCGTTATTCGTTTTTTGTGCCCGGACCGAGAAGGTCACCGAGGTTATTGATGGCGACACCTTCAAGACAGAAACCGGGAGTTCAGTGAGGCTCCTGGGTATTAATGCCCCCGAGATCGCCGACCCCGGCGGCGACATTGCCAAGCACGCGCTTGCCTGGATGATAATGGGCAAGAACGTGCGAATGAAAATGGACGTTACTGATAAAGATGATTACGGCAGGTTGCTCAGATATGTTTTTGTTGATGAGGTCAATGTGAATGCGGAAATGATACGGCTGGGATACGCCGAGGTGCGTTTTTATCCACCCGACACCATGTATATAGAGGAAATGCGGGAGCTGGAAAAGATAGCGATCCGCAACCACAACGGTCTATGGGCATTGCCGGTGTTTCAATTCTCTGATACTACCGGGGCGCTCGTTACCAAGACCGTGACACGTTCAGGCGACTTTGATGTAATTGCATGGCACGAGGCGGACCAGTATTACAGCCAGACCAAGATCGTCGAAGGGAAGATCGTGGCTTCCAATAATACCGGGAAGGTATGTTTCTTGAATTTTCACAAGGACTGGCGCCGCTATTTCACCGCGGTTATTTTCGCGAGCGATTTTGACAAATTCCCTGCGCACCCTGAGGACTACTACCTCAACCGGACGGTGCGGGTGAGGGGTTTGGTGAAGGAGTACCGGGGCAAGCCCGAGATAATACTCAAGAGTCCATCCCAGATCGAAATCATGGAATAAGCCGTGGGGGCAAATCTCTACTTTGAACATCAGCATATCATATAGTAGCCGCCCCGAATGTGTCGAGTGTTCAAAGCAGAGGTTTGACCCCAAATGCTCTTTTATTCGCCTATTATCTGGACAATCACCTGGCGTTTTCGCGGTTTGTTATCGAATTCCGCGAGCACTACCTGCTGCCATGTCCCGAGCAAAATCTCACCGTCTTCAAAGGGGATGGTAAGGGAAGGGCCCTGCAGGGCAGCGCGCAGATGGCTGAAACCGTTGGCATCACCCCAGGTTTCGTCATGATGATAGTGCCTGCCGCATGGCACTATCCTTTCGTACAGTTCCTGCATGTCTTTTATCATACCTGGTTCGTATTCAAAGGTCGTTATCGCCGCGGTTGAGCCAATATGGAAAATTACAACATGACCCGTTTTTAGTTTGGTCTGCGTCAATAGTTTAACTATTTCTTCTGTTATATTGACCAGATCGCCAGGACCGCTCGTTTGTACCGAGATTTTTTTGTTTATGATCTTCATTGTATTACTCGGTATGAAGAAAGATCTGAGGCACATCTTTGTCCGGATGCCGGACGATGCGTACTTCGGTGCCGTAGACTTTGCTCAAGATGTCTTGTTTGATCAATTCGTTCGGAGTACCCGTGGCCACTATCTTACCTCCGTGCATGAGCACCAGTTGCTTGCAGTATAGACTTGCCAGGTTGAGGTCGTGATGCACGACCGCGACCGTGAGCCCTTCGGCATTCAATTTCTTGAGGAGCTCCATTATTAAATATTGGTGATGAAGGTCGAGGTGGCTCGTCGGCTCATCAAGCATCATCACACGCGGGACCTGAGCGAGCGCACGGGCAATGACCACGCGTTGCCTTTCTCCGGACGATAGGGAATTCACCTGCCGTTTGCACAAATGCTCGATATGGGCGGCGGCAATCGCATTGTCTTTTGCGTTAAAATCCTTCTGGTCTTCACGCCCAAACGGGTGCTGGTATGGATAACGCCCCATCATAACGACGTCTTCGACCGTGAAATTCAGAGTGAAATGAGTTTCCTGCGGAACGAAAGCGACCTGCCGGGCGATCTCTTTTTGACTTTTCTCGGAAAGTCGTTTGTCGAATAGCGTGATGTCACCGGCCTCAGGTTTACATATGCCGCACAGGAGACGGAGCAGCGTTGATTTGCCGGCGCCGTTCGGTCCGATTATTCCGAGGAATTCACCCTGCGTTACTGAAAGTGATACATCGTCTATTACCCTGCCAGCATCGTAGCTGAAGTTCACGTTCACTGTCTTTAGAGCGGTCATTTCTTGTACAGGTAGATAAAGAACGGAACGCCCACGAGCGAAGTGACAACACCAACCGGTAGCTCGTAGACAGTGATGATGCGCGACAGCGTATCCGCAAGTAGCAGGAAAGTTGCGCCGAGAATGAACGAAGCACCAAGATTATATCGGTGTTTTGGCCCGAAAATAAGCTTTGCGACATGGGGTATGATCAGACCGACAAAGCCGATCGCACCGACGATCGATACGGTCAGGCCAATGAGTAATGCACTCGAAAAAAATATGATGAGCGAGAAGGTCTGGATATTTATGCCCAGACCAGCCGCTGTTTCCGTGCCCTGAGAAATGACATCCAGTTCGCGGTGAAACCGATAGAGGAAAGCCACGAGCGTAATGGAAATGATGATCAAGACGACGATCATTACACGGTTTGAATCGTTGATGATAACGCCGAGATAACCCATGAGCAAATAGAGGATTTCGTATAATTCACGTCCTCCCATTACCATGATGATCATGACTAGGGAAGAGCACAGGAAACTCAGTACCACACCGGCAAGGATGAGGCGGTCTCTCAGCATTCCACCCTCGATGCGTGCGACAGTATAGACAAAAAAACCTGTACCGAGAGCACCAAGGAAGGCGAGAACCGGGCTTATCGTGCCAAACACCAGGATCCCGACAGACGCGCCCAGCGCCGCGCCGGATGCAGAACCCAGCGTGTATGGTTCGACCAGTGGATTGCCGAACAGTCCCTGGAGCAGGCAGCCGCAGAACGCAAGCACGCCGCCGGCGAAGACGCCGAGTATGACCCGCCATATGCGCAATTGCAGAATCTGCGCGTCGAGCGGTGTCGGTCCGACAAGGATACCGGCCGCAATGGCCGCAAGGAAGACAATGATAATCAGTCCTGTTTTAGTCATTGATTATTTTGCTCAGTCTTTTGAAACCGTCGATCAATCTCGGGCCGGGGCGCATGAAATGATCAGGATCAAGATCATCATAGACGCGTCCGCTTTGTATTGCCTGGATGTTTTGCCAACCGGTGCGTCCAGTTATTCCTTCCGGGTGCAGCACGATGATGATCTCAGGGTCTCTGGCTATGACCGATTCCTGAGTGACTACGGGATAGTCCCGGTTCAGGTCGGCAAAGATATTGATGCCGCCCGCGTCATGAATCAGACTGTTCAGGAATGTGGCTGAGCCAACCGTGATCAAGGGCCGGGGTGAAATTTCAATGTACACTCTTTTTCGTTCATCCGGCGTCACCGATTTGAGATTGTATTTCATATATGATATCAGGGAATCGGCTGCTTTCTGCATTTTGATCTCCCTACCAAGCGCCGACAATTCATCATACATTTCGGAAAGAGATGCGGGCGACGATACAAAGGTTTTGATCTTCAATTTGTCGAGTTCTCTCTTGATTCGTCCCTGCTCAGGCAGGTTGACGATCACCAGGTCGGGTTTAAGCCCGACGATTCGTTCAATCGAAGGGTTTGAGAAATCACCGACTTTCGTGATTTTTTTTGCGTCCTCTGGAAAATCGCAGAATGTAGTAACACCGACGATTTTGTCACCGGCACCGAGACTGAATAGTATCTCGGTCATGGCCGGGGACAATGAAACTATCCGGTAAGTATGTCCGATCTCATTCTGAGCACAGGACGTGAAATACAAAAAAAAGATACCTGTGAGTAGAAACGCCTTTCGCATGGATTAATACATTTAAGAAGGTTACTTCTGCTTAGGCTTTTTTTCTCTGCCGGCGAGATATTTATCCCAGTATTTAGTGTGATCAGCCCCTTTAAGGTTTTCTCCACCCTGCTTTTTTACATAATCCGAGAAGTTAGAGAACACCTTGATTTCATGAACGTAGTTCCAGTAGGTAAGAAGCAGTCCGATGAAGATTACGTAAGCGAGCAGGAACAGCGATCCATAACCTAAGGCAATGGAAAATATCAGCGCACAGAGACTGAGGTAAAAATGCCGGATTTTGCATATATCGTTCAGCTTTTTCCGGAAGGCCAATTGTCGCAGATATATTGACAAGATCAGCGCCAAAACACCGAGAATGTTAACGAATGGGTAAAATCCGACCCGATTCTTTGGCCACCAGATGATAGTAGCGATACCGATCACAAAAGAGGAGTAGAAAAACAGAGCGAACAGGGCGCGTGACAGCCAGAAATAAAGGACATCCGGGATGAGTCCCGATTGGAAAAAGAGGTTCTTGTTGTAGTATTCATAAGCAAGCCAGACGACGAGGATCATGGTATAGACATAAGGCACTAACCAGTTATTGAAAGGTTTGAGACAATTATAGAAAAATAGTCCTGCATAAAGGACAGCGAATATTACCCAGGCAAGTCTCTTCCAATTAATCTTCATTCTTTTTCCTTCCATAATAGTAATCGAACATATGATTTCCTGCTTTTTCATCGGGTACGAGCACTGTGTTTGTTTGCTTTATGTTACCCCAAGTCAGGCAGCCGGTGGATTTGCAGAACTCAGTAATTTGTTCACGCTCCATTTCGGCCTTTCTGAATTTCAGCTCAAATGAAACACTTTCCATTAAGGTGCGCAGGCTCATCATATCTGTTTCTTCATTTCTGAGAAAAAGTTCTTCCGGATATATGATGCCATCCAATTCTTCCTTCTGCGCAACACTTGAAAGAACGTGGTCAGCGATTCGGCCGCCAAGCCGGATCTCCGTGTTCAATTCCCTGTCTATCCTCCGTCTGAAGTCGCGTATCAGTCGCACCCGGCCCGTATCATCTTGTGCATTGATCATCGATACGCTGGTATCGGACAGTGTTCTCTGGTCGATCTTGAATTTGATAATGGATGGTGGCATGTTGAGGAGCGGCGTGTCGATGACCCAGAGTATGTCGCTGCGTTCCCTGAGCAACGATAGTCGCACCTGGTCTTCCATGGTCAGTGAATCCTCCGCACTGCAAATCATGGCGAATCGAATTCCGCCGAAATTCTTTATTGCATATCCCATTGACTTCGAAATGGGGAAATAATCGTCACCGTATACCAGGGTGTCGCCAATTACGAAATCAAAACCGAGTCCGCTCATCAACTCGTGCAGACCCGTTTGTTGCAGAAAATACTCCATGTAAGGTGGTTCTGTTAATGTGTGGGCGATTTTGATTACATCCTGGTCTGTTACTCTTGCGCTGAACGGATTATCTCGATTGATGTCTTCCCACATGGAACCGATATAAACGACATCGATGCTGCGGACTCTGGGTGATACACCGGCCATGCATGAGAGCGATATAAGAAGGGCGGTTGCAAGCAGCAGACGCAATTTCACGGGCTATTATAACACGTATCAGATGCATGTCAAGTGAGGGTATGTCACGGTCCAGAGTTTATCTGTCAGCTGCTTTTCGAGTGAGCGCTGCGAATCGAGAACAAAATCGGGATGTGCTCGCGCCTTCAGCGTCATTGCGAGCTCTGCGCAGCAGAGCGAAGCAATCACACCCTGTGAAACGTAGGGCAAGGCTTGGGTCTTGCATGAACAGACTGTAATACTGAAGGTTTGTCTTATCTAGGGATTATCGCTGTTGTCTAGTTCACTGTCCGGCTCGAGTTCCTGGTGCTCTTCGAGGAATTTCTTGATGTATTCCGCAGCTTCTTGAGCGTCTTTTTCGTCTACCATGACATCGCCCCACCCGCCTTTCATTATTTTGGGCAGTCCGTCGAGCCAGGATGTTTCGAATCGACGAGTGATCGCTTTTATGTCCTTACCGGCGAGCATTTCCTTTATCGTGATGGCGATAAACTCATCCGGTGCAACATAAATACTCTTGAGCATGGGTGATTGTAACCGGAAAACCGACTGTGTCAATGCGGGAAGTCAGGCGTTCGACAATATGCTCGTTTTGTTGAAGTTGCGAAGAAGAGTGCGTTTCTGTCGCCGCAGGCATTGACCCACAGCATACATCATCTATAATAGTATATGAAGGATGCAGTAGCGGTTGTGCTCAAGAAGGGGGATAAGTATCTGCTCATCAGGCGGGCAAAGCACGGCACGGCCGAGGACTACTGGTGCCCGATAACCGGCGCGGTTGAGGACGGCGAGACGCATGCCCAGGCCGTAATACGCGAGGCAAAAGAGGAGATGGGTATTGTTGTAGAACCAATTCGAAAGGTTTGGGAGTGTCCAACAAATGATAGAGAATATCTTTTGCACTGGTGGCACGCGAAGCTCCTGTGCGACGAAATTTCTGCGGATCCGAGCGAAGTGAAGGAGTACCGCTGGCTTACTTACCGCGAGATGCAGGATCTAGCCAAGATGTTTGATGCCGACCGAATTTTTTTTAAGGATATCGCAGCTGGACTGCCCGATTCATGAGGCGCGTCGGTCCGGCGTCATGACCGCCGCGCCATCTGAACTATTTTGCACTCACCACTGGCGTGTACATGTCGATCCTTTCGGTAAAACCAAGTAACAGACGGTCACCTGTTTTTCGAAACGTGAAATAATCCTTTGCCCCCTCATAGGTGGCACTATCAAGTATTATGTTCACGTTGTGATCCCGGCAGAGTTCGGCCAGTTGCGTCGCGAGGGTCACGTGCTTGCCGATGAGCGTGTACATTTTTTTTGCAGCACGCGCCACATTGCCGACAAGAATTGTTCCCGTGCTTATCCCGATATCTATCTCGATCAAAAAATCGAGGGCGTGACGCCACTTCACGCTGATATCATTGACCTTGTTTTGGACATTCAGTGCACAGATAACAGCGTGTCTAGGATTATCCTCTTCGGCGTTCGGACTGGCAAACATGAGGCGCAGTTCATCACCGGCAACATTGGCAAGGGAACCGTGGTATTTTACCGCGGCGTTAACTACGGTTTCGGCGCAGTCACAGACGAATTCGTGCGTTTCTTTCAGCGTGAGAATGTTGACGATGCGTGCGAAGTCGCGGACCCGTGCGAACAGCAATGTTGCATTGACCTGTTTACTTGGAGCATCCATGCAATTACTTGACCTGCAGCAGCGGGATGAAGCTTTTGTCGTAGGGAGCTATCAATATCGTATTGTTCGGTGATTCGTACAGATTCTTCAGATTCTCCAAATATTTCCAGGAGAGATATGCCCGTCCCCGTTCACCGATGAGTGATTTCGCTATTATATCCTGAGCTTCGGCGATGCCACTTGCTTCGATCTTTTTTCGCTCCGCTTCTTTCTGTTCCTTCTGCAGGACAAACTGCATTTTCTGGGCTTCTTGTTCGGCTTCGAGTTTGACCTCGATGGCGTTCTTTACTTTGGCGGGCAGGCTAATATTCCTGAGTAAGACCTTTTCCAGGGCAATGCCTCTATCGGAAAAGTCCTTTTCCAATGACTTTGTGATCTCATTCTGCACTTCTTCCCGTCTGTCCGAGTAGATCTCGACAGCCATATACTTTACCGAGGTATTTCTGATCGCAGTCCGGGCAGCAGGACGGACGATCTTGTCAATATAGTCACTCCCGATCTTCTGGAAAACATTTGCTGCTTCGGATTTCAGCAAATGGTACCAGACAGTCAGGTCCATCTTCACCTCGAGCCCGTCCCGAGTCAAGACTATGATTGCATCATCACCGTAGAGCTGTCCCTCCTCAGTTGCAATCGACATCGTATATGCCTGGGTTCTTATGGTCATCATCTCGAGGTCAACAAATGGATTGACTACGTTGAGACCCTCGGACAGAGTGGATTTGGTCAGGACCCGTCCGAACAGAACCTGGACCCCGACTGATCCCGGCGGCACGATGCGCAGTACCGATGCGATGATAAGGAACGCCGCTAGCACCGAAGCGCCCAATGTAGCGTACATTCTGGTCCTGAGTTTGTCCTGGATCCGCATATCATCGGGTTTTACCTTGTACACGTTCCTGAAGACGAAAAGACCCGCGATGATCAGTATACCTAAAATAAACATGACTACCTCCTTTTTGTGTTTTTGTTCTTACGATATACGCATGATAGATCGTCATCATATATCTTACCAGCGTACGTCACTTTGAAGTAATTCTCAATACCTTTGAATAGTTGTGCTGCAGATCTGTCAAGCGATATCCAATCAGGAAACCCGCCTCCAGTCACCAACTCGATAAATTCATCAAATCCTTCCAGCTTTTTTCTGAATTTTTTTGCCTCGGTAATGAACTTTTTCGAAGATGTATAGGGTTTCTGGTTGATGAAAGCCAGCAGTTTGAGAACCGAAACGACAACATCTGATAAAACTACGAAGAGATTTTCGCGGTTGCGGGAGTCGATTGCGTTAAAAAGCTTTCCAAATGCTTCCTGTACTTCGTAGATCGATTCCTGGGCTATGGCAGCACACTTGCTCGCCCGGTTCCTTACACGGTAGCGTTCGAGTCTCTGCACGAACGTTTTGTTCATTAATGGCAAGAGGACGTCGGAACCAGCAATAAACCACAATGCGTTCGGTTCATGGATCATGTTGTGGTATTCCCTTTTGGTCACGAACAGTCCTTCCACGAGCATTCCATCATATACTTTGGAGAATCCATGCGGTAGCTTTCCTTTCTCTCTGACAAAAATCATGAGCTCGAGGTCCGAATAGCCGGTATCTTCATTCCGGGCAAATGAACCGTCTGCCGCGATCGCAACCAGATTATCGCCCAGTTCTCGACGTAGTGTTGGAATGACGAATTTTTTC